>JBAPSR010000430.1:0-4719 GCA_049281755.1 Binataceae bacterium (SeqCode) | reverse complement strand
GCCAAATTAACCCGATCGCCCGGCAAATTACACCTGCAAGCTGAATCGCTGTTTAGCTGCCGGTTGGGTGGGAGGCGCCGCCGTCTAGCGTTAGGATTGCGCCGGTGGTGAAGCTCGCGGCGTCGCTCGCGAGGTACAGCGCTGCGCCGACAATTTCATTTGGGTCACCCGCGCGGCGCATCGGAAAGGTGCTCGAGCGGGTCTTGAACTCTTCTGTATTCGCCCACACTGTGCTGACGTCGGTCAGAAACGGACCCGCCATGATGCAATTGATGCGCACCTTCGGACCATATTCCTGCGCGAACGCGACCGTGATCGCGTTCAGCCCGGCTTTCGCCGCCGAGTACGGCGTCGTAGTGCGAGAGGGACGAATCGCAGCGGTCGAAGATACGTTTATGATTGCGCCACCGTCGGCTGCCGCCATCCGGGAACCGAACAGCGCCGACAATCTAAATGGCCCCTTAAGGTTCACGCTGACCACCTTGTCGAAGAGGTCTTCTGTGTGCTCGGCGAGCGACGGGTAGAGCGGCGACATCCCTGCGTTATTGATTAGTACGTCGCATCGGCCCCATCGGGCGTAAACTTCGTTAGCGAGCCGATCGCAGTCGTCCCACTTTCCGACGTGAACGCCGTGCGCGGAACCTTCGGCGCCGATCGCGCGGATTTCCTTGACCGTGGCTTCGCACGCATCGAGCTTGCGGCTCGCGATCGCGACCTTCGCGCCGGCCCGCGCGAAAGCTAGCGCCATCGCATGCCCCAGCCCGCGGCTGCCGCCGGTGATCGTGACTACTTTTCCCTTGAAATCGTAAATCGGCGCAATACTCACAATGATGCTCAAGCCTCATTCGCGACCAAGTATGGTCTAACTATAATATAGTAGTAATTGCCGGTTCCGAGGTAGCCAGTTCCGGCAATACGTGGTCGGTGAAAGAAAGAAAAGTCTCGTGGCTGAGCGGAGCGGTGATTATGTAGTCGAGATGAATCTCCTCGTTGAGACGCCTGATCTGATCGACTACGCTCTGCGCGGTGCCATGAATCACCATCTGGTCGACGTACTTCTGGAGCAGTGTCGCGCTGTCGCCGCGCTCGCCCTGCGGGTTGACATAAGTGCGGAGCATAAATTTAGACCCCTCGCGCGCCACCTCGGTCGCTTCGGCTTCGGTGCGGGCGATCGCCACCAGGCGCACGGTAGGAATAACCCGCCCTTCAATGCTGTGACCGTGCTGGACCATCAGCCTGCGCCAGGTCTCCATCTTTTCTCCGATAACCGAAGTCGGTGAATGGGGATCGAGCATGATCGAATAGCCTTGTTCCGCCGCCCATTCGACCGCCGTAGGAGAATAAGCGGCGACCCACATCGGAGGATGCGGTTGCTGCAGCGGTTTCGGCAGCAATTCGATATTATCGATCGTAAAATATTTTCCATGATAACTGACGCGCTGGTTGCGCCATGCGCTCAGCACTATTTCCACCGCTTCGCGAAATCGCGGATAGCTCTCTTCTGGCGTCATCCCGAAAGTACGGAATTCTTTCGGATCGAATCCGCGCCCCGCGCCCCAATAGACCCGTCCGCCGGACAAAATATCCAGCAGCGCGACCTCTTCGGCGAGGCGCAGCGGATGGTAGAACGCCGCGAGAGTGACTCCGGTTGCAATGTGCAATTTTTTGGTGCGCGCCGCCGCATACGCGCCCATCACTGGGATCGAAGGACAGACGCTGTAGTCATTGAAGTGATGTTCTGTAATCCAGACGGCGTCGTAGCCGCTGCGATCCATGATCTCGATTCGCTGCAGCGCCCGTTCGTACACGGTGGGCATCGAGATCCGCCGATCAGGCCAACTGAAAAACTGTAGAACGCCAAACTTCATGATTACACCCGAGGCGCGTTCGCGCTTCTGTCGGCGGCTCTAGTCGGCGCCCGCCAGAATCACGCGCTTTTGCTTTTCGGTGAACGCCTGCAGGCGATGCATGTAGTCGAACCGCACATAGTCGCGCCCGGCCGCGGACATCTTGTCGAACCAGTCGTCCTCGCCCAGCATCTCGCCAAGCCGCGGAGAATTCCGATGCAGCATCTGCACGTCGGTTTTCTTGGGCTCGAGGCTGCGCAAAATTCCGCGATTGAAATGCGCGTGCAGCGTCACGCGATCCCCCGGCTCCGTGCGGTCGCCCTGCCGATGCCACACGCCCTGCGTGAAAAACACGACCGAGCCCCTCGGCATCTCGATCGGCACTTCACCTTCGCTATGTTCACCGGGCCGCGGCGGGCGGCGCAGCTTGTGGCTGCCTGGCACGAGCCAGGTGGGACCAGACTCGACCCGCCAATCCTCCAGCGCCCAAACACCGACGCCGGTCAAAGAGAATTCGGGATAAGGCTCGGGCACGTGCGCGTAGTCTGTATGCAACGGAATCACGCCCGGTCCCGGACCCTTCTTGATGCTGCTGAACGAAGCGATGACGGCGCCGCGGCCGAGCGAGGCGTCGATTAGTGTCATCAGAAGCGGATTCTGGATGAGCTGCTCGAACTCGCGCCCATGATAGAGCATCCAGTTCATCGAGAAAGTCTGATGCGGCAACAACGCGCGCAAGGTCGCGCTGCGGACCTCGTCGGCGAACTTCGGCGAGATCGCGTGCTCGAGAACGGTGTAGCCCTGCTCCTCCATCTCGCGGATCCTGGCCGTGAGGCCCTGCCGCGCAGCGCGATGTGCGAGATCCGGATTCTCGACGGTGCGGCGGCCCATGTGGTCGTGCAGGATTGCGATCACCTCGCTCGCCTGCGCGCCGAGTGCGCCTTTCACGCGGAGCGCATCCTTCCCGAACATGGTTGCGACTTCGCGTCCGATCGCGGCCATCGCACCTGGAACCAGCACGCCCACAAACTGCGCAGCTGTCAGCGCGGCTTGGTAATCGCCCTCGACCACCAACGCGGCGGATTCATCGAAATCCCGCGAGACGCAGATATTCTCGCCGTCGTAACGCATGCCCCATGCCGCAACATCATTGCCGAACTTGAGGTGCGGCGGTGGGTTGGTAAAACGCTCGCTCACCGAAAAGGAGCATCCAGCGAGTTGCTCCTTGCGATTCTTGCATTCGCGATCAAGGAGTTTTCTCGCCTCATCAAGCCACGCGTCTGACAGAAACTCAAATCGATTCGGCAGCGTGATCATCGTTACCCCCGATCCTGCGGGACGTATAGCACAGACATCCCCACGACGGTTACATTCCGCCAGGCGCGGATTTGGTTCAGATCGATCGAGGACAATTTGCCCGATTTCACCCCATCCATGGCACGAATGCCCCCTTTCGTGCGTATCTACCTGTTTAGAGGTGCCATCTCTATCCAAAGACCGTAAGTATAGGCACAAGGTGCCAGACCAGCTAAGATCGTTTCCGGCGGGCGGGGGCTGGGTATCGCAACTAAAAAACACCTTAAAAACGCACTTCTGCCCGTCATTTTCGTCCTGGTAATACTGACGGCCAGGATTGCTCTTGGGGCCGGCTCACGCGCGCCTTTGCTGGTCACCACCGCTATCAACGAGAACGCCCTCGTCACGCTGGCGGGGAATACGCGCCGCGAGGCGAACCGCGCAAATGATCGCGGGCCGGTCGCCCCGGACTTCGCGATGGAGCACATGCTGCTCCAGTTGCGGCGCGCTCCCCAGCAGGAGCAGGCACTCAAAAAATACCTCGATGAACTCGAGGATCCCAAGTCGCCGAACTATCATCGCTGGCTCACGCCACAGGAATTCGGAGAGCAGTACGGACTGGCCGATCAGGATCTCGCGAAAATCACGGATTGGCTCGAGTCGCACGGATTCAGCGTCAATACGGTCTATGCCAACGGCATCGTGATCGATTTTTCCGGGACGGCCCGCGAGGTGCGCGAGGCGTTCCACACCGAAATTCACGATCTCGAGGTGGACGGCGCGGTGCATATCGCCAACATGAGCGACCCGCGGATTCCCGCCGCGCTGGCGCCAGCGGTGGCGGGAGTCGTTTCCCTGAACGACTTCAGACCGCACGCGATGAACAAGCCGCGTCCCGCGTACACCTTTGCGGGCTGCGGTTATCTCACCGGCGGCGATTGCTACGCGATGGCGCCGGCGGACCTCGCCACTATCTACGACTTCAAGGCGCTGTTTGCGGCGGGATATTCCGGCCAGGGACAGACGATCGTAGTCGTCGAAGACTCAGACGTGTTCGCCCCTGCGGACTGGAGTACTTTTCGCACCACCTTCGGACTTGCCAGCGCATATCCCGACGGCAGCTTCACGCAGGTGCATCCGCCTGGCAGCGGCGCGAACAGCTGCAGCGACCCGAAGGTCAACGCCGACGACGCTGAGGCGGAGATCGACGTGGAGTGGTCGAGCGCTGCCGCGCCCAGCGCCGCGATCGAGCTGGCTTCGTGCGCCAATACCTCCACCACGTTCGGCGGCTTTATCGCGCTGGAGAACCTGCTCGACGCCGCGGGAACGCCGCCGGCGATCGTGAGCATCAGCTATGGCGAGTCCGAGGCGGACCTTGGCGTGACGGAAAACCTGTTCATCAATTTGTTGTATCAGCAGGCGACAGCCGCGGGCGTGTCGGTGTTTGTCTCGTCGGGCGACGAGGGTGCGGCCAGCTCCGACGCGAACGCGGACATCGCGACCCACGGCATTGCCGTCAGCGGATTCGCCTCGACACCCTACGACGTGGCGGTGGGCGGCACCGATTTCGGCGATA
>JBAPSR010000429.1:0-4851 GCA_049281755.1 Binataceae bacterium (SeqCode) | reverse complement strand
GTGATACGCCTGGAGCCGTTCGATCCGCCGCCAGCCCGTCCGCAAGAGAACGGCGCATGCGGCAAACCGGTCGCGCAGCTTGTGCTCCGCGCGCTCAGGCCCGCGCTCGAAATCGAGGTGATGCAATCGCGCGGCGGACCCGAGTTCGTGCGCGGCGTGAACCTGGGCGCGCGCGTGGTCTCGATTGCGGGCCCATGGCGCCGCGACGGCGAGTGGTGGAAGACGAATTCAAGTAGCGCGCAGCCATTGAAATACCCTCTCCCGACGGGAGAGGGCAACGCGGCGTCAAGCCGCGTGGGTGAGGGCGAACGGCCGATAGCTCAGGGGCATAGTTCCCCTTCCCCAGAGTCGCGCAAAGCGCGTACCGAACAACCCTCTCCCTCCCGGGAGGTGCCACTGGCACGCGGGAGGCGCGCGCAGCGCGTGGGTGAGGGTGCTGCTCTGAGGGGTCAGGGGTTAGGTCGATCCGATCCTACTGATGCGTCGAATCATCCAGAGCGACCTCTCCTGGCGGGCGATGCCCGCCACCCTCCCCGCATCGGCAAGGGAATCAGAGAAAACACCGATCAGAATTTTAGTCGCGCTGCGCTTTGCTCCGCGCTGAATAAGGTCCCTCACCTTACCTCTCCCTTACAGGGAGAGGGATCAGAAGAGGCGGGGTTTTTGCGCGATTACTATGAGCTGGCACTTGACGACGGCGGCGTTTACCGCGTGTTCCGGGATCTTGATTCCGAACGATGGTTCGTTGACGGCGTTTATGACTGACTACTCTACTGACTATGTTGAATTGCGCGCGCGCAGCGCTTTCAGCTTCCTCGAAGGCGCTTCCACGCCCGAGGATCTCGCCACCCGCGCGGCCGAGCTTGGCTACCGCGCGATCGCGCTGGGCGATCGCGATGGACTTTACGGCGCGCCGCGATTCTATCAGGCAGCCAGGGGCGTCCGTATCAAACCGATAGTCGGCGCAGAACTGACCCTCGATGACGACTCGCGGCTCTACGTACTGATTCCTGATCGCGAGCGCTACAAAAATCTCTGCCGGATGCTCACCGGCTCGAAGCTGCGCGCCGCGAAGGGTGCGGGACGAATCACGCTGGACGATCTGGAGCGCCACGGGCGCGGGATGATCTGCCTGGGCGGCGGCGCGATGAGCCCGTTCTCACGAATGCTGATTCGAGGAGAAGACCCGCGTCCGCTGTGCGATCGGCTGGAGGGAATCTTCGGCGGGAAAAATCTTTATATCGATCTGCAACGTCATCTCGACGCCGATGAAGAGCGTCTGAACCGCAAGCTCGCCGCGCTGGCTGATGCCGCGCATCTTCCGATCGTCGCGACCAACGACGTATGCCACGGCGGCGCCGATCGCCGCCTGCTCGACGTGCTCACCTGTATCCGGCTCAAGACCACGCTCGAAGCGGCGGGCCGCGCGCTGTGGATCAACAACCAGCGCCATCTGAAGCCGCCCGCGGAGATGGCCGCACTGTTCCGCGACCTGCCCGACGCGGTCGCCGCCACCCGCGCGATCGCGCAGCGATGCGCCTTCACACTTTCCGACATGGGCTATCGTTTTCCCAGCTATCCGGTTCCACCGGGCGAGACCTCCGACAGCTATTTGCGGATTCTCACCTACAAAGGCGCGCGCGACCGCTGGGGCGCGAGCCTCGATGGGCCCACGCGCCGCCAGCTTGAGCACGAGCTCGCGATGATCGAAAAACTGAAGCTGGCCGGTTACTTCCTTATCGTCTGGGACATCGTGCAGTTCTGCCGCGAGAACGCGATCATGGCGCAGGGACGCGGCTCCGCGGCGAACAGCGCCGTGTGCTACGCGCTGGGAATCACGGCGGTCGATGCGGTCAAGATGAAGCTGCTGTTCGAGCGCTTTCTATCCGAAGAGCGCGGCGAATGGCCGGATATCGATCTCGATTTGCCCAGCGGCGATCAGCGCGAAAAGGTCATCCAGTACGTCTATCGCCGCTACGGCGAACACGGCGCCGCGATGACCGCGAACGTAATCACCTACCGCACCAAGAGCGCGGTGCGCGAGGTCAGCAAAGCGCTGGGATTTTCTCCGGAACAAGTCGATCGGCTGGCCAAGCTCAACCAGGCCTACGAGTTCCGCGACCATTACGATGATCTGGTTGCGCTGTTTAAACGCGGCGGCGTCGACGCGGAATCTCCGCGCATCCGGATGCTGGTCGATCTGGTGCGGCGCATTCAGAGCGTCCCGCGCCATCTCGGACAGCATAGCGGCGGCATGGTGATCGCGGCGACACCGCTCGACGAAATCGTGCCGCTCGAACCGGCCGCGATGCCGGGGCGGGTCGTGGTTCAGTGGGATAAGGACGACTGCGCCGATTTGGGAATCATCAAGATCGACCTGCTCGGCCTTGGAATGCTCGCCGTGCTCGAAGAGACTATCCCGATGATTCGCGAGCATCAGGGCGTCGAGATCGACCTCGCGCATCTGCCGCCTGACGATCCCGGCGTGTATGCGATGCTGCGGCGGGCCGACACCGTCGGCGTGTTCCAGGTCGAAAGCCGCGCGCAGATGGCCACGCTGCCGCGAATGAAGCCAACGTGCTTTTACGATCTGGTGGTCGAAGTCGCGATCATCCGGCCGGGCCCGATCGTCGGCAAGATGATGAATCCGTATCTCGACCGCCGCAACCAACGCGCGCCGATAATCTACGCGCATCCGTCGCTCGAGCCGATCCTGAAGCGGACTCTCGGCGTCCCGCTGTTCCAGGAGCAACTGCTGCGGATCGCGATGACGGTGGGTGGTTTCACCGGCGGCGAGGCCGAGGAGCTGCGCCGCGCGATGGGGTTCAAGCGCTCCGCCGAGCGGATGGAGAAAATCGAGGCGCGGCTGCGCAGCGGGATGGCGCGCAACGGAATCACGGGCAAGCTTGCCGATGAAATCGCACTTTCGATTACCTCATTCGCGCTCTACGGCTTTCCGGAATCGCACGCCGCGAGCTTCGCGCTGATCGCGTACGCCTCGGCCTATCTGAAGTACTACCATCCGGCGGCGTTCTTCGCCGCGATACTCAACTGCTGGCCGATGGGTTTTTACCATCCGTCGGTGCTGGTGAAGGACGCGCAACGCGGCGGCCTGACCGTCCTGCCGATCGACGCCACCCGCTCGGACTGGAAATGCACGATCGAGCGCGCGCTTCCAGAGTCGCGCGAAGCGCGTACAGAACAACCCTCTCCCGCCGGGAGAGGGAGTCGCGCGCAGCGCGTGGGTGAGGGCGAGTGGCCAATTGCTCAGGATCATAGTTCCCCTTCCCCAGAGTCGCGCGCAGCGCGTACAGAAATACCCTCTCCCGCCGGGAGAGGGAGACGCGCGCAGCGCGTGGGTGAGGGTGCTGCTCTGAGAGATCAGGGGTTAGGTCGATCTGATGCGGTTAACGCTCGAATTTCAGATAAACCTGAATTTAAAGCATTACATCAGAATTTTAATCGCGCTCCGCTGCGCTCCGCGCTGAATAAGGTCCCTCACCTTACCTCTCCCATACAGGGAGAGGGATCAGGACATAGCGCCCCGCTCCACCTGCGGATGGGGTTGCGCTATGTGACTGGACTGCGCGAGGAGACGGGGCGGCGCGCTGAGCTCGAACGGGCGCGGCGTCCGTTCGATTCGATTGCCGACTTCACCGCGCGCGTCGGCCCTAATCGCCGCGAGCTTGACGCGCTCGCATACGCGGGCGCGTTTGCCGCCTTCGGGCTTACGCGGCGCGACGCGATGTGGAACGCTGCCGCGGTCGAGCGCGATCCCTCGAGCCTGCTCACACGAGCCAGGCCCAAGGCGGTCAAAGCGCCGCTTCCGGAAATGGCGCCGCTCGAGCAGACCCTCGCCGACTATGCCGCGACCAGCCTCACGACCGGACCGCATCCGATGAGCTATCTGCGCGAGGGCCTGGACGCGCAGCGCGTGCTGAGCGCGGCCAAGCTGCAGAATTTGCGGCACGGCTCGATCGTAAAGACGGCAGGCGTCGTGATCGTGCGGCAGCGTCCCGGCACCGCGAAGGGATTTCTGTTCATTACGTTGGAGGACGAAACCGGCATCTCCAACTTGATCGTCACGCCCAATCTGTTTCAGGCAAATCGCCTGCTGCTTATCAGCGCCAAAATCCTGCAGGCTGAAGGGGTCTTGCAGAGAGTTGACGGCGTAACCGCGATCCGCGCGCACAAATTCGCCGAGATCAAACTTCCCGGCGCAACCCCGCCCTCGCACGATTTTCATTGATTGCGGTTTCACATATCCAGCGCCACGGGGTTTAATCGATCACAGCCGCAATCACGACTGCGCGCACGCCCCGCAAGGAGAAATTTATGAATCGCACCGAGCAAACCGCCAAAGCCGAGGCCTTCCGCGCGATGCACGATCGCTCGCGCATCCTCGTGCTGCCCAACGCATGGGACGCCGCCAGCGCGCTCATCTTCGAGGAGGCGGGATTCAAAGCGATCGCCACCACCAGCTCCGGCGTCGCCAACTCTCTGGGCTATCCCGACGGCCAGATAATCCCGCGCAGCGAGATGCTCTTCATGATCGGCGTAATCACACGCAGCGTGCGCGTTCCCGTCACAGCGGATATCGAGTCCGGCTATGCCGACGATCTCGCGACGCTCAAGGAGACAATCAAGCTGGTGATCGACGCAGGCGCGATCGGGATCAACCTGGAAGACTCGATGATCAATCGCGGCGCGCCGATCCTCGAGTTCGAGACCGCGGTCGCGCGAGTTCGCGCCGCGCGCGAGGCCGCGCAGGCCGCTGGCGTTCCGATCGTGATCAACGCGCGCACCGACGTGTATCTGCACGGAATCGGCGACCGCGAAGCGCGCTTCGCC
>JBAPSR010000428.1:0-1799 GCA_049281755.1 Binataceae bacterium (SeqCode) | reverse complement strand
GGCCCGACGCGTTTGCGCAATTCAAGCTGCAGGAGAACGTGCATCTGCCGGTGCTGGCGTTGGGAAACGAGTTGATCGCGTGCTGCGGATTTTCGCGGCGCAACGTGTTGATCGGCGGTCATCGCGTATCCGTCGTTTACGGACAGGCGCTCAGAGTCAAGCGCGCCTACCGGAGAATGGGCTACGGCGATCAGGTGCGGCGGCTGGACGGGCCGCCGGGCGCGGGGCGGCCGGCGATCGGCCAGTACGATCTGATGCGCACGCAGAATTTTGCGGTGGTGAATTGGTGGAAGAAGTTTGTGCCGAGCTCCTTTGCCAACGTACCCGAGCGCGAGGGCGCGGTGCCCGGAACGACGGTATCGATCTCGCAGTTCCCGGCGCAGGCAGTCTCCGGCGGCGATCGGCGGATCCGTCCCGCGCGGCGCGAAGACCTCGCGGCCTGCGCCGAGCTCATCAATCGCACTCACGCCGGGATGGATCTGTTCCGGCCCTACAGCGCGGAATCGCTCGCCAATGTGCTCGACGAGGGCTTCTGGAGCGGGCCCACGCGAAGCGGGCCGAATCCCTCGATCGATTGGTGGAAGAGCGTTTACGGGTGGCGCGATTATTTCGTGCTCGAAAACGCGGGGCGGATTCTCGCGTGCGCTGGACTATGGGACCGCGGCCGCGATATGCGCGAACGATGGCGCCGGCGCGGCGCGGATGAAGCCCGCGTCGTCGCGATCGCGGCGGTGCTGGATTTCGGATTCGCCGAGGGCTCGGAAGCGGCGATGGCGGCGATACTGCGCCAGTTTATCGCACGCGCGCACGAGCTCGGCCGCGATTACTTGGCGGCGCCGATCGACCATCTGCCGAAACTCGCGCACGAGATGGAAGCCTCGCGGGCCGAGCCGGACACGCGCGCGCTACGCTGGACATTGAAGGAGCCCGCGATCACGCGTCCATACACCGACCTGCGCTACTGGTGAAGCAGAACAGATCAAGCGGCCACAAAGACACTAAGGAAGACAGGTTTTCACTTTCAGAAAAGAGTGAACCTGTTCTTCTTTGTGCCTTCGTGTCTTAGTGGCCGCCTGCTTGCTGCGTACGCAAGGGCGGAGAATACGGATTGGCGAGGTTCACCTGGCGCCATCTCATTAGGTTTCCCCCTCGGACAATCGAGCCCCCGCAAACAAAAGCCTCAAGGCGAATCGGCGGCCCTCGGTGTGGGCCACCCGGTCGGTTCGGGTCGAGTCCTTTGAAGTTCCAATGCTCGGTTCATCTCTTCGGAGCACCAACTGCCGGACGATGACCGAACCGAATCTGGAACCGGAATCGCTGCCTTCTGTCGGAGTGCCTCAGCGACCAATCGGGCGCATTCCGCATTCGGTAGACTCACAGTCTCTCCGCCGACGTTGACATAGGTGGACTGTGGGTGCTGGAGGAGCCCAGCGGTGCCCCTCACCTTCTTCGAGGTCGAGGGCGTCCAGATCGCGGTAGGTTCTCCGATCGCCGCCGCGCCGCCAGGGATCGCGGTGGGCGTCGGCGTATCCGATCCTGCCGGACCCTGCGCTCTGACGATGACGACGCGAAATGCCAGCAGCGCGGCAACACCAAGCAAGGCTGTCGCGGCAAAGCGCCAGGAAGGAGTCCCGAGGGTTGTCCGAGGTCTGATATCAGTCGCGGGCGCTGGGATCTTCACTGATTGCTCCTTGCGATTGCGCATAGTCGCTACTACCCCCCCTGGCGACTGTCAAGTGATGCTGTAAACAGTGTGTGAGCATGCGGTCGCGCAAGACGCTCGCGTGGCTGAAAAAATG
>JBAPSR010000427.1:0-6649 GCA_049281755.1 Binataceae bacterium (SeqCode) | reverse complement strand
CCGATTCCACTTCGTGCAAAACTGTTCCCGTGGAAGGAAACCGCTCACAATTTCGCGCTATTTTGGCCGCCTCATTCCGAAGGCATGCCCTCGCGACGGGCGAGATTTCTCGCGACGCACGCAGCGCAAGTCTCTGCGCACGACACGGGGCTGGCAATCGATTCGCGCTCGAAATGACACTCAATCCTCGCGCCCTGGTGTTATTCCGAGCGCGTGCCGGCAGCGAATATCGCGTCGTGCTCGCCGCCTCGAGTAGCGAAGCTCGCGAGGAATCTCGCCCTCGGCATTCGCACACTCTCTCGATGCATCGCGCAAAGCTTTCTCCGGCAGTGGCGGCGGACGGGCCGTCCGCCATCGGCGGGAGCCGACGCTGGCTGCGTCGGACCGTCCAAAAATCGACGACCGAAAAAGCTGCAGAAACGAACCCATTTGGCCAAAAACGCCAGCGTTTTCGGGGAGTTTATTTTTTAAGCCACTAGAAAAGATACCAAACGAACCCACCGAAAATGCCCGAAATCAAAAAATCCAAGGCACCACCTTGCCCAAAATCTGTCTGCCCATCGCGGCGCGTCACACCAGTCCGTGGACCTTCGCGAACGGATCCCATCGTGCGTCGCGATGCCATTCGTATTCCATCCGCGTCGCGATTCGCTCCGCCGTCGCGAGGTCCCACAGCTTCGCGATTATCGCAAGCGTCATGTCGATACCCGCCGACACTCCCGACGAGGTCAGGAATTTTCCGTCCTCGACCCAGCGCGCTTCTTTCACCCACTCGACCCGCGGCCCCTGCTCGACCACCCACTTGAACGCGAACTTGTTGCTCGTCGCGCGCCGCCCGTCGAGCAGCCCCGCGCGCGCCAGCAGCGCCGCCCCGGTGCATACCGACGTCACGAGCGCGGTGGACTGCGCGCGCTCGCGCAGCCATCCGAGCATCCGTTCGTTGCTGATTTCCTTGCGCGTGCCCTGCCCGCCCGGAACCAGGAACAAGTCGAGCGCAGGACAATCGTCGTAGCTGAAATCCACGATCGTCTTCGGACCCTGCCGGCTCGCGACCGCGCCCGCGGTTTCGGCAACCGTCAGGATTTTGCATTGCCCCGCTTCCGCGAGCATCCCGAACGCTTCGAGCGGACCGAACACGTCGAGCAATTCAAAACCGGGAAACAAGATTGCGGCGATCGTCGGCTGCGTCGGCATCGGAGGACTCCTCTCATCCGCGCGCGCGCGTTCAGGGCGCTTCGAGTATCGCGCGAGCTTCGTCAGTATAGCGGCCCGCGCAATCGTGAAGCACCAGCGGCGGCTCGACCATCACCTCCGCGCCGCCTCCCGCGCGCGCCTCGATCAGCACCGCCGACGCCGCGAGCTCGAGGCGCGGATGCACGAAGCGGATGCGCTTGGGCTCGAGCCCATTCGAGCGCATCGTCGCGATAAGTTCCGCCGAGCGCAACGCCGCGAACACGATCGCGACGCGTCCGCCATTGCGCACGTAGCGGCGCGCGGCCCGCGCGAAATCCGCGATCGATGCGGCCCCCTCACCACGCGCGATGCGGCGCGACGCGTCGGGGCTGTCGCGTCCGGCGCGGATCGCATGAAAGGGAGGATTGGCGACAATCAGATCGAAACTCGCCGGCATGAGGCCGGAAATTCGCGGGCTGTGGAGGTCAGCGCAAATCACCCGCAGATTCGAGAGACCGTTGAGCGCGGCGTTGCGCTCCGCGAGCGCCGCAATCGCGGGCTGGATCTCGAGCGCGACGACCTGCTTCACGCCTCCAAGCATCGCGAGCGTGATCGCAACGACGCCGCATCCCGCACCGAGGTCGAGCACGCGGTCGCGCGGCTTCACGGTTGCGAAACGCGCAAGCAAAATCGCCTCGACGGAAAATCGATAGCCGCGGCGCGGCTGCGCAATACGAATCGCGCCGCCCAGGATTGCGTCGAGCGTTTCGCCGTCCGATACTTTCGCCGATACTCTTGTCGATATTCTTGCCATGACTGCCGCCGAAAAAGGCGAGCGCTACGCCCGCGCATTTCGCAAAGCCGGAACCTTTCTCGGCAAGGGCAACATAGCGCGCGCCGTCGAAGCACTGAAGCAAGGCCGCGCGCTGGCCGAGGAGCTGGGCGACCATCAGATGGCGCGGCGGTTCGCGGCCGAAATCGAATCCGTCAGCTCGGGCGGTTCTGCCGACAAATAGGCGGATCTTCGGCGCAGCGCCAACACTGCATCTTGACGGACGCGAGTTCGTACTTACGTTTCCAATCGTGAGAGACGCGGCAAGCGGCAGCGTGAGTTTGGTCGTTTCAAAGTTCCTTTTCCGCAGAGCCTTGCGTCCGAAAATAACACACATTCCCGGTATCAACTGCCGGCAGGAGGTTTCGCATGGAAGTCAGGATGACTAACGGATTTGCGCCCAATGGATTGCTGTTCGGCGGATGGAACCAGCTCTTGAACGATCTCGACCGCGGCGCCGAGCGTGGATTTTCGCCGCGCGCTGACGTGGTCGAAGACGCCGAGGGCTATCATTTCCATTTCGAGATGCCGGGTCTCAAGGTCGAATCGGCCGACGTCAGGATCGAGGACGATACTCTTGTCGTCGAGGCCGAGCGCAAGAGCCCCGAGTGGTCCAAAGAGGCGACGGTTCGCGTCTCGGAGCGCGCATACGGTAAGCTGCACCGGGCGTTCGAGTTGCCCGACGATGCGGCGCACGAAGGAATCCGCGCCGCGTACAAGGACGGCGTCCTTTCGGTGACCGTTCCCAAACGTCCGGAGAGCAAGCCGGTCAAGGTGAAAATCGAGTTCGAGAACTAATCACTCACGGCGGCGCGACGCTCGCGCCGCCGCGTACCGCGTCACCGCATCGGCCGGCGCAGGCTGACCTCGCTTGCGCCGGCGACGCTACGCGCGAGCCGGCGGAGCCAGCAGCATCGGGGCGGTCGCCCGCAAGGGAGCAGACGGAATGACCTCGGTGATAATCCTGCTAATCATCCTCGCGATCGCCGGATGGATCGCGTCGGCGTACAACTCGCTGGTCAGCCTGCGCAATCAGGTCGATAACGCGTGGCGGCAAATCGATGTGCAGCTCAAGCGCCGCCACGATTTGATTCCCAACCTGGTCGAAGCGGTCAAAGGCTACATGCAGTTCGAGCGCGGCACGCTGACCCAGGTGGTCGAGGCGCGCGCGAAGGCAGTCAGCGCGCCGGACCAGACCTCGCGGATGGCGGCGGAAACGCAGCTCACCACCGGACTCGGCAAGCTGCTCGCAGTGATGGAAAACTATCCGCAGCTCAAGGCCGACGAAAACGTGCTCAAACTCCAGGAGGAGTTGACCACCACCGAAAATCAGATCTCGTATGCGCGCCAGGCGTACAACGACGTCGTGCTGAGTCTCAACACGCGGGTCGAAACTTTTCCGTCCAATCTGATCGCCAACAACTTCGGATTTCATGCCGCCGAATATTTCAAGGGCGCACCCGAAGATCAGGCGGTCCCGAAAGTCGATCTGTCGATGAGCAGCCCGAGCGCGCCGAGCACTCCGGGCGCACCCAGCGCGCCCAGCGCCTGACGCCCGCACGCTTAGGACCACGGATCGCCCACGATGGCGCCGGCCGCAACCAGCTTTCGCGCGCTCGAAACCACCAATCGCCGCGAGACGGCGATCCTGGTGATCGTGATGATGGGGCTGCTGGTCGTGCTCGGCTTTGCGCTCGATGTGTGGGCAGGCAGCGTCGCGATCGTCAACGGGCAGATCGTCGGGTTCCCGGTGCTGACAGTCGCCGCGCTGGTGTTCGGCGCGGTCCAGGCCCTCACTTCATACTACGGCGGCGCGTCGCTGGTGCTGATGTCGGTGCACGCGCGTCCGCTCTCGCCCGATTCGATCGAGCACAAGACCGTGCTCGACGTGATCAGCGAGATGGCGATCGCGTCGCGCTTGCCGGTGCCCGCCGGCTACGTGATCGACGATCCTTCTCCCAACGCCTTCGCGACCGGCCGCGACCCGCGGCATTCGGTGCTGTGCGTCACCCAGGGACTGATCGATCAGATGGATCGGGAGGAGTTGCAGGGGGTGATCGGACACGAGATGTCGCATATCGCGGATTACGATATCCGCACGATGACGATGGTCGCGGTGATGGTCGGGGGAATCGCGATGCTGAGCGATTTCATGTTCCGCATCATGTTCTTCACCGGCGGCCGCGGCGGCCGCGGCGGATCGCGCGGAAATTCCAACGGCAACAACGGCGGCGGCGGCGCGTTGATTGCCGTCGCGGTGATCGTGCTAGCCGCAGTCGCGCCAATCATCTCGCAACTGGTTGCGATGGCGGTGTCGCGCCAGCGCGAATATCTTGCCGATGCGTCGTCGGTCGAGTTCACGCGCAATCCGCGCGCGCTGCTGCGCGCGCTCGAGAAAATCGCGCAGGTCGAGTCGCCGCTCAAAGAGGGCACGGCAGGCACCGCGCATCTGTTTATCGTCAACCCGCGCGAGGGATTGACCGACGACGACGAAGGCTTCTTCGACAACCTGCTCTCGACCCATCCTCCGCTTAACAAGCGAATCGAACGCCTGCGCGCGATGGCCGGCGCCAGCGCAGCGGAAGTAGAAGGTCAGCGATAAGCCCGCAGAACCATCGAACGGGCGAGCGCTGGAATGCGGCCAGCGTAGCGGAATTGTACATCTCGGAACCCTGCCTCGCGCAGCATCGCTTCGAGACTTCGGGGCGAAAAGAACTTGATGTGGCCGCCTTCATGACTAACCGAGAAATGAAAATCCCATCCGTTGAAAATCGAGATGGCGAGGTTCTTCAAGTAGCCGTGATAGGGCGTCGTGAGTATCGCGACACCGCCGGGGCGCAGACTCCGATAGATGTTGGCGATGAATCGGCGCGGTTCGTACAGATGTTCGATTACCTCGCAGGCAACGACAATATCGAACTGCTCTCCTAAATCCTCGTAGACCGATCCTTGTCTGAAGCGAACCTTGGGAAAGGCGTTTTGGGCTACCGCTACACCCGAGGCGGAAATATCGATTCCAATAACCTCGTGGCCCATCGCGGCGATTTGCGCGGCTATCCAGCCGCTGCCCGATCCGAGATCAACCGCGCGCCCAGGCGCAAGCGGCTCGAGAAACGCGCGGATGTGCGGCAATAGGTAGAGGTGATGCGCCTGGGCGTCGGCGTTGCGCCATTCCATTGCGACAGCGTCGTCGTGCACAACGCGACGATCGCAGCGCGCGCGCGGGCAAGTCAAGCCAGGCGCGAGCAAGTCAAACAAGGAGGGCGCGTTGCACGGCAGACCAGCGCAAGTTAGTTTCGCGCGATGCGCCGCGATCACTATGTCGAGAAAATCCTCAGCCGAGTTGCCGCACGCCTCGCGCAGGTCGGCGCAATCGAGGCTGTGGTGCTGGGAGGATCGCGGGCGCGCGGGACCGCGGATGCGCACTCAGATATCGATCTCGGGCTGTACTACGATTCGCGGCGGCCGTTCCGGATCGCGGAGCTCGATCGAGCGGCGCGCTCGCTCGACGATCGCGGCGCGCCCGGATTGGTGACGGCGCTGGGCGGATGGGGACCGGGGGTCAACGGCGGCGGATGGCTCCGGATCGACGGCTATCACGTGGACTTTCTCTATCGCGATCTCGCCGCCGTGCACGCCGCGATCGGCGAATGCCGCTCCGGCGATCCGAAAACGATTTATCAGCTCGGGCATCCGTTCGGATTCCATAACCAAATCTATGCGGGCGAGATCAATTGTTGCCGAATTCTTTTCGATCGCAGTGGACAGGTCGCGCGGCTCAAGCGGATGGTCGCGCGTTATCCGGAAAAACTGCGCCACGCGATCGCGCGAAAGTATTTGTACGACGCCGCCTTCGAGCTCGCGATCACGGACAAGCCTGCGCTGCGCGGCGACGTCGTGTACGTGGCAGGATGCTTGTTTCGCGCGGCGAGCTTCATGACGCTGGTCGCGTACGCGATGAATCGGCGATGGCTGATCAACGAGAAGGGTGCGCTCAGAGGACTTCGCACGATGCGGCTTCGGCCGCACGCCGCCGAGGTTACGATCGCGCGCGTGCTCGCAAAGCCGGGCCGGACGCCGAAGGAGCTCGCGCGCAGCGCCCGTGTGATGAAGTCGCTGTGCGCCCGGTTTCGGACTCTCGCCGCGCGCGAGGGATTGATAGTTATCGATTCCGGCTCTTGAGCGCGCGCTGGATCTCGCGCTGCGAGGTTTTCCGCGCGATCGCGTCGCGCTTGTCGTAGGCGTGTTTGCCCTTGGCCAGCGCGATCTCGACTTTGGCGCGGCCGTCTTTGAAATAGATCTTGAGCGGGACGATCGAGTAGCCCTTCTCGCGCACCCGGCCCCATAACCGGTTGATCTCGCGGCGATGCAGCAGCAGTTTGCGCGAGCGCGTCTCCGCGTGGCTGAACTGCCCCGCCGGCGCATACGCGCCGATATGCACGCCGCTTAGAAACGCCTCGCCATTCTTGACCCGGATATAGCTGTCGCGAAGGTTGGCCTTGTGCGCGCGCAGCGACTTGACCTCGGTGCCGGTCAGGATCATCCCGGCTTCGACCGCGTCTTCGATAAAGAAGTCGTGGCGAGCCTTGCGGTTCTCGACCACGAGCTCGATTGCGCCAGTCTTTGGCTTTGCGTTTTCGTGCG
>JBAPSR010000426.1:0-1730 GCA_049281755.1 Binataceae bacterium (SeqCode) | reverse complement strand
CGCTTCGGCAAGCGCATTTGCGCGTGCGGGCATCGCGGCGGCCGGACGAACCCTCGCGCCAGCGCGCGCGAAGGCCGCCAGGATATTCGCCGTACGCGCGAACGACGCGACCCGTTGCTCCGCGCTCGGTAGGTGCGGATTCAGATCTTCATTCATCGGGAGATTCCTCGCGATACGCTCGCGGCCGCATCAGAGCTTGATCTCGAGCAGCGCGCTGCGAATCTTCTCGGCCGCGTCGGGACTGAGTCCGGCTTCGCGCGCCTCCTCGACCCGCGCCGCGGCCGCCTCGACGCCCGCATTCACGCGAGAACCCGCTTCGACGCGCCATCGATCCATCTCGATCTCCTGCTTGTTCAGCGCGCAGATAGTTCTCGCGATCGCATGGATGTCAGGCGGCTTGTCTTCAGGATTGGCCTCGACCACGACCAGTTTCTGCATGATCACAAACAGGTGCGATTGCACCATCCTGGCCAGTGCGCGCTGCATCGCGTCGTCGTCGCCGGCGGTTTCCTCGGCGATCACGCGCGCCTCGGCTACCGCGAGCCGCACCGCTTTGAGTTGTTCCGCGAACGATTCAGCCTCGTCGAGCGGCTTTGCTTTCGGCGCCGCCTTCACTTTGCTCGGGGCCGTTTTGTCGTGTTTCTCATCTGCGCTTTTGGTAGGCATCGCCGGTTACCAATATTTGCGCGGACGGGCGACACCCGCCGGCGCCGCCTGGTTGTACTCGACCATATCGACTCCGCGCGCGGTGAGCCGGGCGAACCAGGTGCCGGTTTCCTGGCCCTCGAGCTCGATCAGATCGAGGTCGGCCAGGTAGCTCAGCTCGCGCCGCACCGCATTGAGCGAAAACGGCAACTTGATATCGATCAACACGCGCCAGATGATTTGCTCCGAGACCACGCTCGGACGCCCGGCGTCGATCACGCGCAACATCCGCCAGCGGGCTTCTTCGCGCTGCTTTTGTTCCAGGTCGATTGCATCAGCCATAGAGTCTTTCCTTCAGAGTCGCGATTTCCTGGCGCATCTCCTCGCGCATCGCGTCCAGCTTGGCGTCAAGCGTGGCGCTGAACCTGATCCAGTCCTCGCGCCTGACGTACTCGAGCGGCAAAGACGCGCGCAGTTCGTAAAGTCCGCGCTCGATTTCGCTCCACCGGGCCGAATCGCGCAGCACCGCCTGCTGATGGCGCTCGAGAATCCAGCGCACCGTGCCGACGTTGAGGCCCGCCAGGGTTAATCCCGCGGTCAGGAAGGCCGCCACCGCGTCCCAGCTCACCTGACACCTGCGCGGTTATCGAGGCATTCACCCGGACGATTTTCAGGACGATTGTCGCCGCGGCCGTCCGGACGATTTTCACCGCGGCCATCGGCAAGGCGCCGCTCGTCGCTCAGGTCGGCTACGGGATCGGGTTCGGTGCTGCGCTTGATCGCGCACGCGCCCGCCATCGCCAGCATCACGACGCCCAGCCCGCGCCCATAGGCGTCGGCGTCGGTGGCGCCGAAGTGGCGCGTAATCCCGACCTGGATACACCAGAACACGATGTAGGATAATGCTCCCAATACGCCAACCACCCGCGCCGCGTCATAGGTGAGGTTGTCTTTGCCCGTGAGGATGTCACTGAGAAATTTCACCGCCACTCTTCCCTTGCGCCTGCGGAGCGGCGCAGGCCTGCAGCAATTGATCGCGCTCGACCACCGCGGCCTTCAGCACCACCACCGACGCGGCATAGGCG
>JBAPSR010000425.1:0-3289 GCA_049281755.1 Binataceae bacterium (SeqCode) | reverse complement strand
GGCTCAAACGGCGCGGCGCCGATCGCGCGACGGACCGTCGCGGCGACCTCGCCCGGCGCGATCCGCCGCATGCATTCGCGGCCGATTGGGCATTCGCGCAGGTAACACGGATGACACGGGATCGCGCCGGTAATCGCGAACGCCGCGTAACCCCACGGCGCGGAACGCTCGGGCGCGGTGGCGCCCCACAGCGATACGATCGGGCATCCCACCGCGGCGGCGATATGCATCGGGCCCGAATCGGGTCCGAACGCGGCGGCACACTCGGGGAAGATCGCGATCAGGTCGCGCAACTGCGTGCGTCCAGCCAGGTTGAGCGCGGGAACATCGCCGAGACTGCGCATCACAGCGGCCGCTATTTCAGATTCGTCCGGGCTGCCGAGCAGCACCGGATACATCGCGGGCGATCTATCGGTGGCTTGCGCCAGCTCCTTGATTGCGGCGACGACCGACTCCGGAAAATAAATCCGACTCGGCCACGACGAACCCAAAATCACTCCCAGCAGCGGACGCGCCGCGCCTGAGAGCAATTCGCGTGCGCGCGATTTTTCTTCGGCCGAAGCTTCGAGCCCGAACTCGATCGGTGCCGGGGGCAATCCCAGCCGATCGCCAAATGCCTGGTACTGCACGAGCTTGCGGCGCAGGTTCGGTTGCGGCGCAACCTGGATGGTGGAAAAGCGATGGTTGAGTTCCTTGGTGTTGGCGGGGCCGAAGCCGATTCGATCGTGCGCGCCTGAAACGATCGAGGTGACGCCGCTCTTCAGATGGCGCTGCAGATCGACGACCAGATCGAAATGCCCGCCGCGAACTTCGCGCAGGAACGGAACGAAGGACCACGGCGCGCGGCGGCGATCATAGACAATCGTCTCGTCGAGCCACGGATGACGCTCGAGAATCGGCGCGGATTTGGGTTCGACTGCCCACGCGACAAATGCTTGCGGCCATCCGCGCCGTATCCGGCCCAGCAGAGGCAGCGCGCGCACCACGTCGCCGATTGCCCCGTGCAGGACGATCAATATCCGCCGCGGAGGATGCGCGAGCGCTGGAACGGCAATAGTTTCGAGGTCCTTCATGGTCGAGGCGGAGGAACACGCCCCTCACGGACGATGATATCGGCGCAGACGCTGCGGGCAAAGCGGGGGTTTCCGGGGAGACTGCTTGCGGATGCGCACCGGTGGCGGGTAAAACGCGTGACAATGGCTGAGACATCCGCGACTTCCGGGCCGGCATCCGCCTCCACCCGCGATTCCGCGTACTCGAGCGGTCCAATTGTCCTGGTGCTGGCGATCATCCTGACGATCGCGGCGATCCAGAAGAGCGGGCCGCCGGCCGTAGTCGGCGCGGGCGCTCCCGCCGAGGATTTTTCGGCGGCGCGCGCGATGCCCGATCTGCGGGAAATCGCCCCGCTGCCGCATCCACTCGCCTCGGCGGAGAATGCGCGCGTCCGCGGCTACCTGACGAAGCGCCTGACCGAGCTTGGCATTGCCCCGGAAATCCAAACCGCAACCGTCGGGCGTGCAAATCCCTCGGGACGGCGAACCTTCGCGATCGTCAACAATATCGTCGCACGTATTCCGGGCCGCGCCAGCACCGGCGCGATCATGCTCGTGGCGCACTACGATTCGGTCCCGAGCAGTCCCGGCGCGGGCGACGACTCCGCAGCCGTCGCGGCGATTATCGAAACCGTCCGCGCGCTCAAAAGCGGTCCGCCCCTGCGCAACGATTTGATCGTGCTCTTCACCGACGGCGAAGAGCTCGGGATGCTCGGCGCGAAAGCGTTTGTCGAGAACTACCCTGCCCTGCACGACGTGAAAGTCGCGCTCAACTTCGAGATGCGCGGCGACTACGGGCCGGTCGTGATGTTTCAGACCAGCGCCGACAATGCGTGGCTGATTCACGCGCTCGCCGCGGCTCCGTTCCCACGTGCAAGCTCGCTCGCGCCGGCTGCATACAGAAGGCTGCCGAACGACACCGATCTGACGGTCTTTCTGCGCGCCGGGATGGCGGGAATGAACTTCGCGGCGATCCGAGGACTGACGCGCTATCACACCCGGCTCGACAATATCGCGAACCTCGATCCACGCTCGCTGCAGCATCACGGAAGCTACGCGCTATCGCTGGCGCGCGAGTTCGGCGGGGTCGATCTGAGCAAGCCGCACACGGGCGACGCGATTTATTTCTCGAGGTTCGGCGAGTTCGTCCGCTATCCGGCATCAACGGCGATTCCGTTTGCGATTCTCGTGTCTCTCGTCTTGCTGATTTCGCTGATCGCAGGCGTTAGACGCAGAACGTTCAGTGTCGGCGGAATCTTCGCCGGCTTGGGAATCTATGCTGCGGCGATCGTTCTGTCGTTCACCGAGAGCCTCATCGTCTTGTCGATGTTCACGCATTTCGCGGCGCGCGAGATGCTTCCGACGCTCACCAGCTACGGCGGCGCATATTTCATCGCCGCATCGACCTCCGCTATCGTCGCAACTCTGTGCGCGATTTATTGGTGGCTGGCTCGCAGGCTCTCGCGCGCGAATCTTGCAGCCGGTGCGCTGGCGATCTGGGCCCTTCTGGCGCTCGTATGCGCGGCCGCGCTCCCGGGCGGCAGTTACCTGCTGACGTGGCCGCTGTTGTTTGCCGCATTCGCGCTCAACTTCAGATGGACCCTGCCGCAATCGCGCGATCCGATACCGGCGATAGTGGCGGCGCTGGTCGCGGTCACCCCCTGCGCGGTCATGCTCGGGCTAGACTTTATCTCGACCGGCGATGCAACGCCGTTGATGTTCGGATGGAGCGCCGTTTTGGCCGTGCTGATGTTCGGCATTTTTATTCCTTATATCGATCTCCTTTCCGGAAATCATGAGGCCCTGCTCGCCGCTATGCTGGCCGTGGCCGGAGTTGCGCTGTTCGCGATCGGCATGCGCGAGAGCCGCTTCAGCGATACGCAACCGCGTCCCGACAGCATCTTTTACATGCTTGACGCGAACTCCGGCCACGCAACGTGGGCAAGCCTCGATCGCACGCCCGATCGCTTCACCGCGCAGTTCTTCCAGAGCCACGTTCGCGCAGGATCGCTCGCGCTGCTGACGGGAGAGATCTCATCTCCACCGCAAGATTCCGACGAGGCCGGGCGCAAGCCTCCGGCGGGCGCGGGACGGTTCTGCCGACTGAATGGCGGAGCGACGATCGAAGGCGACGCGCCAGCCGCCGAGCTCGCCGCGCCGGAGCTTCGCGTGGTCGACGACTCAACCACGGCTGGAGTTCGCACGATGACGATGCATATCGCGTCGGCGCGCGGCGC
>JBAPSR010000424.1:0-13540 GCA_049281755.1 Binataceae bacterium (SeqCode) | reverse complement strand
CGGTGCGCTGCGCGGGCGCCGCGGCCATCGGACGCGACTGCGCCTCGACAATAGCCTTGAGTTCTTCAGTGGAGACGCCAAAACGGATTCGCGAAAGCCCGAACAAGCCCAGGATCGCAATCAGCGGCACCGCGCCATTCCACCATTTGAAGGAAAGTTGCAGCAGTCCCGTCCCCGAAGTATTGGCTCCGGCCGCGCCGCCGGTACTTTCGGGCTCATTGATCGCGGCGCCTCCGATTCCGCGGACCTGGTAGCTGGTGTTGGTGGTCGCGGTCTCGCCGTTGAAGGTTACTTGCAGCTCGACGCTGCGATTGGTGCCGTCTTCGATCGGCCGGGGCGTCTCGTAGGTCAGCGAATATTCGGTCGCGATCGAATGCCCAATCTCGCGCACCAGCGAGGCAAAGCGCCCTTCCTCGGTGATGATGTTATAGGACTTGCCGTGGGTCGCATCGACGATCTCCTGATACTCGGGCGCGATGAACGGTGGCGGCACGACCGCATACAGGGTCAATCCGTTTTTTTTGAGCAGCGCGGCGACCTTGGTTCCGGTCTCGGCGGTCACCTGTTCGCCGCGCTTGTGGTGATCCCAGAAGGCCTGATCGTGCTGGGTGTTCTCGGAGCCGTCGCCGTCGTGATGCGGCGGCGCGTCGGTCACGATAATTATGATGCCCTCGGCTTCGGGCCGGAACGGAAACGAGGCCGCGTAGGCCAGTGCGTCGAGCTGATCCTCGGGGATATCGCCGCCGCCGCCGGCGTGCAGGCCGCTCACCCAATCGGTGAACTCGTGCACGTTCGAGGTCATCTTGCTGCTGTATGCGCAATTGCAGTCGGGATATTGGGAGACGACGTAGTCCTCGAAGGTCACCAGCCCGAGCCGGTAGTCGCGGCTGTTGGACTGCAAGTCCTGCGCGAAGGTGATGATGTTCTGCTTGACCGCGTCGATATACGGCTGCATCGATTCGGTAACATCGAGCACGAACACGATATCGACCGGACGCCCCTGGCCGACTCCGCGGAAATCGACAATCTTGGCCTGCTTGCCGTCTTCAAAGACTTTCACGTTGTCGGGCTGCAGATTTCCGACTGGCTGCCCATTGGTGTCGGTCAGGCCAAAATCAAGCTGCACACCGCCGTCGCTGTCGAAGTGTTCAAGGCCGGGATTGCCGATCGAGAGTTGCAGAGTCGCGCGCGCGTCGGGCGCGATCATCATGGCCCACGCGAACACGCAGATCGCAAGCGCGCGGAGGAATTGGCGATTTTGAATCGATGGCATGCTCGGCAATGATTCTCCGGATCGACCCCGCGCTCAGTCAATACCGCAACCGAAACGGATCTCCGCCGCGCGCGTCTTGAAATTGTGTTTCATTGCTTTCGCGGATAGGTTAGGTTATCCCAAATCTTCGACTAATTCTCTTTGCATACGGTTATTGAGTGAAGAAGTTACGTACCTGCTTGGCTATGGCGGCGCTGATCGCGCCGGTCCTGCTTATGTGCCTGGTGCTTACGGGATCGATGGACGGCCGCGCCCATGCGCAGCTCGCCAACGGCACCAACGGCAACGGATTGGTGCAAGTCGGTTTCGTCGCCAATCTGCAGTTTCCGACCAGCGAACCGACGCCCAATTTCCAGCATATCTTCCTCAACGTGGTAGCGGTCCGGCTCAATCCGAAAGGCACCGCCACCACATTCCCGGCCGAAAACAATCCCAAATGGGTGACGATCACGATACCGTCGGGAACCGGGGTTGGAAATGCCGGGCGGCCCGGCGATCTGCAGATCGATCTGCTGGCCGGCCGAACTCAACTGCAGCTCTTCAACACGGGTAAAGCCAGGACCGATACCTATCACAGCGTCGAGTTGTCGATCGACACGACCAATCCCGGCTACGTAGTTCCGGTTTGCTCGTCGGTGACAGGGACCAACCTCGAGGGATGCACCAATACCCAACTGGTGCTCACTAATCCGGCCAATCAGATTTCGTTTGTCGACACGGCCGGAATACCGGTGCAAAAGGGGGCCGTGGCTACCCTGCCTTTGCAGCTTAATTTCAATATCGACTTCCCGCCCATCGTCCAGGGACAGCCCTACTCCGGTTCAGTAACAATTGCGCCCGTGTCACCTCAAGCCTACGAAGCGACTATCTCCGGCACCGTCACCGGGACTGGCTCCGGGGTCCAGAAGAAAAAAGTTCGCCGGCTCACCTTGAGCGTCGAGCCGCAAGGCACCAACAACGTGATCGCATTTGCCAACGTGATCAACGGCAAGTATTCGATCATGGTGCCTGCGCCGCCCCCCGGCAGCGGCGCCGGTGCGTCGTACGACCTGTACATCTCGGGTGGCGGAGCCTCCTTCGAGGGCACCCGGATCGGCGGACTTTTCGCCGGTGCGTCACAGACCGTGGATTTTACTCCCGCCAAGACGATGGCCACGCAAGGAAACCTTGCCGGCACCATCACCGACATGTGCACCAAGGCGCCGCTCATCGGAGCGACGCTGCAAATCCTCGTCCCTCCTGACTCGAATCTCACCGCGGATTGCGTGGCGAGCCCCACCGATTGCGTAAGCGTTGCCACCGCGAACACCGGCAACGCGGGTAATTATCCGCTGCCCGGAACGGTCACGACGCCGGCTCCCTTCGCCGACGTTCCGGTCAACCCATCTTCGTCGCCCTCAGATGCCTACACGATGGAGATTTCGGCGCCCGGATATAATTCGATCGTCGACAATAACGTCTTCGCCACGACCAAAAAAACCGGCGGCAAATGCGCGGACAGCAGCACGCCACCCGCATGCGATTACGCACTACCGACTTCGTATCTTACCGGCGGCTTGAATTTAGCGGCGGCGCCCGCGGGTGGAACCTTTACGATGGTCCAGGTGTTCGCCGAGAACCAGGGAACCAACAATCTGGTCAGCGCTCTGGCCAGTCCACTGATCATCCGGCCCGGAAACGATAGCGCAGTCTTCACGATCAACGTTCCTGCCAACCAGGTCGGCGCGCCGCCATCGAATATCCAGGGGGCTGCGAACCTGGACTTGTTCGCGCAGGCAATCGATCTGTACGCCGGAGCGAGCGATCCATATCCCGGACACAACATAATCACCGCCGCGAACATCGCCGCGCCGACTGTCTATTGCACGACAATTACTCCGCCCGGCACCCTGTTCCCACCGGCCGAGACGATGGATTGTATCGGCCACGGCAGTATCACCGGGATTCTGAATAATCCCGATGTAAATACGTTCACCGAGATCTCGAAGAACTACGACGGAACCGGAGACGTGCAGCTTTATTCCGCCGCGCCAGTCTCTCTGCTCAATCCCGCGAGCGGTAATCCTTTGGTCGGCAACGGTTATACCTTCTGCGTTCCACCCGACTCATACACCCTGACCAGGTATGAAGGCGCCACGCCGGTCGAGAGCCCGACGGCGGTCGCGACTCAATCGATCACTGTGGTTCCGCCGCCACTGCCGGTTCCGTCCAGCTCGCCGACTCCCTGTCCTACGACGTGCCAGGATGCGGGCAGTTCGACTTGTCCGGGTATCTGCAGCAACACCACGGCGCTGCCGTTCTGAGCATGCAATTGAATCGGCTGACAGCAATCGTCCGCGGCCGGATTCGCGTGGCTCTGGTGTTGGCGTGGATAACCACGCTGGCCGCGTGCAATTCCAGCTCCACGGGAGTTTCCGGCTTCGTCGGCAATACCCCGCCCGCGTCGCCCGAGACGATCTTCAAGGTGCTGGGAACGGTGGGAACGCCATTCACGCTGCTGATTTCGAATTCGCGGTCGTCGTGGCAGGTCCAGGGCAACATCCCGCTAAATGTCACGATCATCAACAATCCGCTGGTTAACGGCCTTACCCCGGCGCGGCTGGTTGGCACCAAGCTCGCGAATGACAACAGCCTCCTGAGCCTGCAGGCCGCCAACGGTTTCCACGTGGTCACAGCCGAGTCCACCACCGCGCCATACGGGACGGTCACGATTCAGACTGGCGCGCCGCTGCCGCAATTCGCGCCGAAGGCCTCTCCCGACCTGCGGATTTTCGTTTACGGTCCGCTCGGTGAACGGTTCCAGGGAGTGATCGAGGACTCTACGGTAGGTTACGCCATCAACCAGCGGGTGCCGGCGCTGTTCCTGTTCGATTCGCCCAACGGCAAGGTTGACGGAAATTTTACCCAGATCCAGAGCTTTGGGCCGTTTGCGATCAACATGAGTTTCAATGGACCCATCGTCGCGAACGCGCAGGGCTTTCCCAACGTGATCATTCGCCAACCGTAATCATGCTAACTTTCACTGCCGCCGCCGCATCACTGACCCGATGCGCCACGCGCGTATATCGAATACAATTGACAGCACGGCTTTTTCGGAATACTTAGCCGTTCAATGCACCAACGCGGACGGTAAGTAACCGCAGGCTTGGCTCTTTTTTAGCTTCCGAATCTGTATGAGATCCTCTTTATTTCGCCGCGTTTTGCTGGTGATCGTGATTATCGCGATTGTCGCCGCGATCGTTCCCGCGCTTCACTACTATCGCTACTTCGAAAGCCACGTCTCGACCGACGACGCCTACGTCGACGGAACCGTAGCGCTGGTTTCCTCGCGCATCTCGGGAACCGTGACCAATCTCTACGTCGAAGATAACTGGACGGTTACCGAGGGCGAGTTGCTGCTCACGCTGGACCCGCGCGACTACGAGGTCCGGATCGAGCAGGCCCGCGCGCAGCTTGCCCGCGCGCACCAGGCGGTGGACGAGATGTACGCCGGCGTCGATGCGGCCCAGTCGGGCGTGCGCCTGGCCGCGAGCCAGCTCAACCAGGCGAAAATCGATTGGAACCGCGCCCAGGCGCTCAAGGCGCAGGGAATCGTCTCCGCGGAGTATTACGATCAGGCCGAGACCGCGCTGAAAGTCGCAAGCGCCAACTCCGCCCTGGCGGAGCATCAGCTCACCCAATCGCAGGCCGCGCTCGGCGAGGAAGTGGACCAGACCGATCACTCACGCTACGACCGTCCGATCGTAAAGCAAGCCGAGGCCGCTCTGGAAGCAGCCAAGCTCGATCTGGCCTACACGAAAATATACGCGCCGTTCGCAGGCATCGTGACCCACAAAACCACTCATATCGGGCATCGGGTTCAGGTCGGCGAACCGCTGATGGCGGTCGTGCCGCTGAAGCATCTCTATGTCACCGCGAATTTCAAAGAGACGCAGCTAACCGACGTGCGCGTCGGACAGCAGGCGACGGTCGAGGCTGATATCTACCCCGGATACATTTATCGCGGACACGTTGACTCGATCAGCATGGGCACCGGCGCCGCGTTCTCGCTGCTGCCGCCCGAGAACGCGACCGGTAACTGGGTCAAGGTAGTGCAGCGCGTGCCGGTAAAAGTTGTGTTCGATCAGGACATCCCCGCCGACAAACCGCTGCGCCTGGGGCTGTCAGTCGAAGTCGCGATCAACGTCGGCAATACGCGCGGCTCGCTGCTGTCCTCGCTGGTCCAGGGCCACTTCGAGCACAACGGCACCACCTCGCCCAATGAATCGCTCAAAGTGCAGCCGATGCCGTCGCCCGACCCGCAGGGCCACGCACCACCGCCCGCCGAGCAGCATCGGCAATTCCTGCACGGCCTGTTTCATAAGGACAAGTAAGCGCCTGACACGCGTGTCAGGTGGAATTGCCTTCGACCGGACCGATGTATTAGCCTTCGATCGCCGCGGCGCGTGACCGGCGCCGCTTCGTATCGCAATGATCGACCTCCACGACCTCGGCGTCCGTTTGGCCGCATATCTGGACACCTCTGTGGCAAGCCTGCGCGTGCTGGCGAGCGGATGGGAAACGACGGTGTTCGAGTTCACGCTCGGCAGCCCGTCGCCCCGCTTTCGCGAGATTCCAGCAGCAACGCCTCTGGTCCTGCGCTTCTACCAGGGCGCCCAGGCGGACGACAAAGGCACGCGCGAAAATGTGACCATCGAGCGTCTCTCAGCGGCGGGCTTTGCGGTTCCCCATCCTTACGCCTTCGAGCTCGATCATTGCGCGCTCGGGGCGCCGTTCCTGGTGATGCAGCGCCTCGAGGGCGGACCGCTATTCACGACTCGCAGCTTTCCCGAAGCGTTCAAGACCTTCTCGCTGGGGTTTTTCGGCTTCGTGCGCGCGCAGGTCAAGCTGCATCGGATGAACCCGCAGGACTCCCGGCTGCGCGACATTCCACGCGCCTACGAGACCGGCCTGACCGCGCCGGGAACGCCGATGCTCGATCGGGCGCTTGCGATTATCGCCGACCGCGTCGACAAGGGTCCCCTGCCCGGCCTGCGCGATGCGCTCGGGCGGCTCACCGCGCGCGCCGGCGCGTACCGGGTCGCCGATCCCTCGCTGATTCACATGGACTATCATCCGAGAAACGTCGTGGTGCGCGCGACGCATCTGTCCGGAGTTATCGATTGGGTCAATACCGACGTCGGCGACCGCCATCTCGACGCCGGGATGACGGCAGCGATTCTGTCGTCGTCGGCGTTCGAGCATCCGCGATGGATCCGCGACAATATCGTGGGCAACACGCTGCGGATGTCGTTCGCCGGGCTCTATGTGCCGCTGTATCACGCGATGAACCGGCTCGACTTCGAGCGCTTCCGCTACTGCCAGGCGGTCGCCGCGATGCTGCGCCTTTCGATGATGGGGATGATGCAGGCGCGCGGTCCCGAAAGCCAGGGCTACAGGCCCGAGGCGATGTCCGAAGTTACACCGGGGGTGGTGCGTCTGCTCTCGCGCTTCGCCGAGCGCAAAAGTGGAGAGCGCGTGCGCCTCGAGATGGTTGCGCAACCGGCGTGATTACGGCGCCCCTCTCGCATCCGGTAGCTAAAATCTGCTACCCAATTTGCCATGAAAAAGTGCTCGATAGCCGCCATGCTCGCGTTGACCTGGTTGATGATCATGCCGCCGCCGAAAATGCCGCCGGTGAAGGACAAGAACGGCAACTATGAAGTCGACGTCACGACGCCGATAAACAAGTGGATCCTGTTCGCGACCTACCGCAACCAGGACGCATGCCGCGGCGACCTGAAGAGCAAGCCGAATTACTTCATATGTATCGATCGGACGAACCCCGCGTTCCGGGCCGCCGCGCTCGCCGAGGCACAGAAGGCGCAGCATCGAGCAACGGCTGCGCCCGCCGCACAGGCGCCGCAAGCTACCCCCAGGAACTGATCTCGCTAGGCTAGCGCCGAGTTGATCGCGGTGAGGATCGCGGTCGCCGCCGAGTTGAGCGGCGTCGCGATTCCGTGGCGCGCGCCGAAGCGCACCACCGCACCGTTGCGCGCCTCGACCTCGAGCATGCGCCCGGCGCATCGATCGTAGTACATCGAGTTGCCGCGCCCATCCGCCGACGAGGCCATCGCGGCAATTACGCGCTCGGCAACCTCGTCGGGCAGGACCGCCCCTTCGGCGCGACCCACCAGAATACATTCGCGGACCAGCCCGCGCGCGAACGCCGCCACCCCCGGATCGCGCACGACGTTGTTGGGGCGCATCGTGATCGCCGTCACCGCGCCCGACACGACGTTGCGGCATAGCTTGTCCCACGCCGCGGTCACGAAATCCGCTTCGAGCTCGACCTTTACGTTGCTGCCCTTGAATAACGCCGCGAACGCGCCCCCGTCGGCGGTGTCAGGAGCGACCAGCGTACATGGCGCGCTCTGCACGATCACTCCCGGCTCGACGCTCTGCGCGGGACACTGCACCACCACGGGCAAAACCCGCGCCGCGCCGGCATACGGTGTGACTCGCTCGACGTGCTCGACGCCGTTTTGCAGCACCGCGATGACTGTGCGCGGTCCCGCGAGCGCGCTCAGCCACGGCGCCGCGCCGGCGGTCTGATGCGCTTTGGTCGCAAGCAGAACGAAGTCCGCGCGCGCACCCACTTTGTCCGGCGAATCGAAAGTCGTTACGGCGCGCTCGAAGGAAGCGCTGCCCGCGCGCACGGTCAGACGCTCGAACCGCCGCCGCACGCAAAGCTGAACCTCGTTGCGCCCGCTCGCAAGCAAACCCGCGGCGGCGACCGCGCCAATCGCGCCCACGCCGACAATCGCAATCCTGCTCATCGCGCGATAGCGCTCAGGCGCGTAACAACTCGCGCAGCACGAACGGCAAAATTCCGCCGTGCCGGATGTACTCGATCTCTTCCGGAGTATCGACGCGCGAGATGACCTCGAACTGCCTGGTCTTACCCGCTTCCTGCGCGCTTACCGTCAGACGCTGGCGCAGCTTGATACCGCCGCTGGTCCCGCCGATCGAGTAAACTTCGCGCCCAGTGAGTCCCAGCGACTCGCGGCTTTCGCCGGGCAGGAACTCGAGCGCCAGCACGCCCATCCCGATCAGATTGCTGCGATGAATCCGCTCGAAGTTTTCCGCGATCACCGCCTTCACTCCGAGCAGCAGCGTGCCCTTGGCTGCCCAATCGCGCGACGAGCCGGTGCCGTACTCTTTGCCCGCGATCACGATCAGCGGCACACCTTCCTTGCGGTAGCGCTCCGACGCGTCGAAGATCGTCATCTGCTCGCCGTCCGGCAGATGCATCGTAAAGCCGCCCTCGACGCCGGGGACCATCTGGTTGCGCAACCGGATATTGGCGAACGTGCCACGCATCATCACTTCATGATTTCCGCGCCGCGCTCCGTAGGAGTTGAAGTCCGCGGATTTGACACCGTGCGCGATCAGATATTTTCCGGCTGGCCCGTCCGCCGCGATCGATCCGGCCGGGGAAATGTGATCGGTCGTCACGCTGTCGCCCAAAACCGCAAGCGCGCGCGCACCCGAAATATCGGTAAACTTGCCCGGCTCGGCCCCGACGCCGTCAAAGAATGGCGGCGCCTTGACGTATTCGGAATCCTTTTCCCACTGGAACAGATTGCCTTTGGGAACCGCCAGGCTGCGCCAGCTTTCGTCGCCCTCGAACACCTGCCCGTACTCGCCGCGGAACATCGCGGAGTCGAGCGAGCTTTTTACCGTGCTCGCAATCTCTTCGGGCGAGGGCCAGACCTCGCGCAGATAAACCGGTTTCCCCTGCGGATCGTTTCCCAGCGCCTCGTGATTCAGATCGATATCCATCGTGCCCGCGATCGCGTAGGCAACCACCAGCGGCGGCGATGCCAGGTAGTTGAAGCGCACCGTCGGATTGATCCGTCCCTCGAAGTTGCGATTCCCGCTCAGCACCGCCGCGGCGACCAGGTTCCCGGTTTTGACCGCGTCGGCGATATCCTCTTCGATCGGACCGCTGTTGCCGATACAGGTCGTGCATCCGTAGCCGACCAGATTGAACTTGAGCTTCTGCAGTGGCTCGAGCAGCCCCGCACGCTTGAGATATTGCGTGACGACTTTCGATCCTGGCGCGAGGCTGGTCTTGACCCACGGCCGCACGGTGAGTCCGCGCGCGACGGCTTTTTTCGCGAGCAATCCGGCCGCGATCATCACCGAAGGATTCGAGGTATTGGTGCAGCTGGTAATCGCCGCGATAATCACCGAGCCGTGTCTGAGCGAGAACTTGTCGGCCCCGCGAGTCGTCCCGACGCTGTGCGCCAGATGACCGAGCTCGGCGGCGGACACGCGCTCATGCGGAGCGAGGCCAGGATTCCCGCCCTCGGAAACCCAGCGCTCGATGATCTTCGGATCCGCAGTGACGTGATGCGCGACTTCCTTGGCGAGATCGCGGCGAAACGTGATCTTGGAGGCGTGCAGCGGCACGCGATCCTGCGGACGGCGCGGACCCGCGAGGCTCGGCTCGACCTCCGCGAGATCGAGATCGAGCACGTCGGAGAAGTGCGGCTCCGGCGTCGCCTCGGTGCGGAACAGCCCCTGCTCCTTGCAGTAAGCCTCGACCAGATTGACCTGCTCCTCGGCCCGGCCGCTCATGCGCAAATATTTGAGCGTCTGATCGTCAACCGGGAAAAATCCGATCGTCGCGCCGTACTCCGGCGACATGTTGCCGAGCGTCGCACGATCGGCGACCGGCAGCGAGCCAAGTCCCGGACCGAAATACTCGACGAATTTACCGACCACGCCCTTCTTGCGCAGCATCTGCGTGACGGTCAGCACCAGGTCGGTCGCGGTCGAGCCGGGGCGCATGCTGCCGTGCAGGCGAAAGCCGACCACCTCGGGAATCAGCATCGGAATCGACCGCCCGAGCATCGCCGCTTCAGCCTCGATTCCGCCGACACCCCATCCGACCACGCCGAGGCCGTTGATCATCGTCGTATGCGAGTCGGTGCCGAGAACGGTGTCCGGATAGGCGGAGCCGTCGCGCGCGCCGAAAACCACCGGCGCGAGATATTCGAGATTCACCTGATGCACGATTCCCGTGTCGGGCGGCACGACGCGAAAATCGTCGAACGCGCCCTGCCCCCAGCGCAGAAACAGGTAGCGCTCGCGGTTGCGCTCGAACTCCATGCGCGCATTGATCGCGAACGCATCGGCGCTTCCGTACGCATCGACCTGCACCGAATGATCGATCACCAGATCGACCGGCTGGAGCGGATTGATCTTCGCCGGGTCGCCGCCCAGCCGTTTTATCGCGTCGCGCATCACCGCCAGATCGGCGACGACGGGCACGCCGGTGAAATCCTGCAACAGCACCCGCGCGGGCCGAAATGAAATCTCGCGCTGCGACGGTTTGCCGTCCCATTTCGCCAGCGTCTCGACCTGCTCGGCGGTCACGTTGACGCCGTCTTCGCGCCGCAGCACGTTCTCGAGCATCACCCTGATCGAGAACGGAATTTTCGCCAAGTTGAAGCCGCGGCGCTCCAGCGCGTCGAGCTTGTGGATCGTCCAGGATTTGCCGCCGGATTTTAGCGTTGCACGCGCGCCGAAACTGTTGGTCGCCATGCGACCAGAATAGCGCGCGCGGGCCGCCAATCAACCGCGTCTGGCGTGCGCGGCGCGCGCCGGAGCCGGACCCGGCAGACCATCGAAGACCAGAGCGCGGCCGTCGGAATGAAAGCGCATCGCAGCCAGCATCCCGACCCGCGCCGACGCGAGCGCCGGCTCGCCATCGATCGTGTCGAGCACAATCTTCGGACGAACTTCGATCAGCGCCGCCACCGCCGCGCTGAACGCGTCGTCATCGAGCTCGTCGATCGTCACCAGCGCGCGGCTCGCGAGGCCGAGCACGGCCCTCCCGGCGCGAAGCACCACGATATTCGCCGCGTCGCGAGCAACCCCGCATCCGGGCAGCATCGCGCCGTAGGGGTTGGCCGGGTCGGCGGCACTGATCGCGATTGGCTTCTCGCGCGCGGGATTAAGCGCGCGCGCCTCGCGCAGCATCTCGACCGCTTCGCTCAGCGCGTATTGCTCGGCAGAAAGCGTGCGCACGAACCATCCGCGCCGGATTGTGCCGCCGTATTCGAGCCGGCGCAGCGCGAATGACACGTCGTGCCAGGTCATCGCGCAACGCTCGAGCGCGAGCATCTCGCGCGAGAGAATTCCGTTGCGCGCAAGCAGGCGCAGCGCGAACTCGCGCGCCGGATCCGCATCTTCAGCCGCCCGGGCCGATACTTCGGCCGCCGCTTCGATCACGCTCCAGCGGCCCGATACGCTCGACTTGAGCCGCGCGCGAATCGCGGCGTCATGCCGAGTGAATCCGCGCAACGGCGTATTCTCGATCGCGTCGGCCGTGGACGGATCGGTCGCCAGCATCCGCAATGGCGCAAAGCTGTCGTTGCTCGCAAAGCCGCGCGCGGCCAATCGCCACAGCGCCGCGAGCGTGTCCCGCTCAGAAAGGTTCGCGCGCTCGGAAATTTGATCGAGGTACTGCGCACCGCCCGCGCCAAGCGCCGCGAGAATTCTCTGCTCGCGCGGATCGTCGATCGCGGCCATTACCGCCGCGCCCGGGACCGCGCCGCGCCGCGCAATGAATGTGATCAAGCCGGGAGTCGCCCGATCTTCACCGTCCTGCGCCGCCGCGGCCCAGCGCATCTGTCCGCCAAGGCAGACGACGTCGAGCATTTCGGGGCGATAGCCGCGAATTCGCGCGGGCAGAATCGCGCGCTCCCAGAAACCGGGCGCATACGAGAGTCCGGAAAGCTGTTCGAGGACGGTGGTCACGCCCGAAGGGTCGGCGGAAATATCGCCGCCGCCGACGTACATCCAGCGCAATCGGAACGCCGCGAACTCGTGATCGGCGCACGGCTCGATCTCGGCGCGCACTCGCGCCAGCGTCATCCGATGAATCCGCTCGAGGTTGTAGCGTTCGCACCACTGCGCCGCCGTCGAGGAAGTGAAGTGGCCGCGGAAGACCGCGCCGCCGGCTTCAAGCGCGGGCAGCACGCGCTCGATCACGCGCATCTCGAAACCGAGCCGCAGCGCAAGTTCGTCCGCGGTGATCGGACCCGAGGTCTTGAGCGCGCGCCGGACGAGCTCTTGCTGCGCGCCGTCAGGATCGGCCGCGGCATATTCCGGTGCATCGACAATCTCCGCGCCCGGATACGCGGCTGCAAATATCGCGGCATCCTCTGACGCGATAACTATCTCGGCGGCAGAGCCGGGGCGAAGTAGCCGCGCGATGCGCTTTTCGCTCGCGAGTTCCGCGAGCATCGCGCGCGCACCCTCGCCTGCGCGATCCTCGAGCTCGCGGACGCTCAGCGCGCCTTGCGAGCGAATCAATTCGTAAAGCTCGTCGCGATTTCGCGCGCGATAGCCGAGCGCGATGCCGGTCACTTCGGCGGCGACCGCGCGCACCGCGTCCTCGGCGAGCATCGCGGACAGATCCTCGCTGCGGAACACGTCCTCCGCCATGCCGCGATTCATCGAAACGGTGCGACTGCGCCGGTTCGCTCGCTCGCCGCCGTCCAGGAAAGAATAGTCCCACGCGAGCAGCAGGCGATGCGCAAACACCGACGGCGAGACCGAATCGACATAGACCGCGCGCACGGAACCGTCAGCGACTCCGGCGAGCACGCGCTCCATCTTCTCGGCATCCGCCGATTCGGTCAGACACTCGCGCATCGTCTCGGCGACGATAAAGTGTTCCGGTATCTCGATCGCGGGCGGGCGATTTTCAAAACACGCCTGCTGCTGCGGAAAGAGCGCGGCCAGCGCCTCCTGCGAGCGCAGGCGCTGAATCCATGCCGGAATCCTGGCGCCGCGCGCGGCGCGAATCACCGTCAGCGCGCGCGAAGCCACGTGGCGGAAGCGGACCTCGAACATCGGCGCCGCGATCATCGCCTGCTCGAGCACGCCGCGAGCGTTCCGCGCCGGCAGCATCGCGAGCGTCTCCTCGAGCGGAAAACTGTGCCGCGAATTGAGCGCGATCAATACGCCATCGTCAATCGCCGACGCCTGAATCTCGAAATCGAACGATTGGCACAGGCGTTTGCGCAGCGCGAGTCCGAGTCCTCGATTGAAACGGATTCCGAACGGCGCATGAATCACGATTTGCGTGCCGCCGAGTCCGTCGAAAAATCGCTCGACCACGAGCGTCTTCGAGTCGGGGATCGCGCCGAGCGCTTGAAGTCCGCGCCGCACGTAGTCGACCGCCTGCGCAGCCGCAGGTTCGGTAAG
>JBAPSR010000423.1:0-6894 GCA_049281755.1 Binataceae bacterium (SeqCode) | reverse complement strand
CCCGATTTCCGCAGACCGACGCGCGAGTATCGCCGGAACCCAGAGCAAAGAAAACCGCGTCGAAGACGAGCGCAGAGCGGGAAGCTGCCTGCCAGAGCCATCGGAAAGCGATGTTAAATTCGGACGTTATCTGTTACAGCACGGTGGCCGCGCTTTTTGGGGCGAGCGCAATCCGTACAAGCAAGAACAGATGGCAAACAACACTGCGCGCGTGTACCGATCGGATAAAGGCTTCGCGCGCCAACTCATCGAGCCCCTCTTTAACAAGCTCGCGCTGGAAGCTGATCTGGGTGCGCTGGGCTTCGTCGTGATGACTGATCCGACGGCCTGCCCGGCCGCCGTTAATTCTCGTCGCGGGGTTTTTCCGGTTCAGCGTTCGATCGCGGCGCGTCGGCGTTTGTTTCGTTCGCGGAAGATTCGGGCGCTGCGTCTTCCGGATGGGTCTCGATGCTTTCTACCGGGCCGGTTTCAGCCTGCTCGACTGCGCGTTCGATTTCCTGAAATTCCTTCAGGTCGGGCAGGCTTTCGAGGTCCTTTAGGCCGAAGACTTCCAGGAACTCGGGCGTGGTCGCGTACATCATCGGGCGTCCCGGCGCTTCCTTGCGGCCCGCGATTTTGACCAGCCGCCGCTCGAGTAGAGTTTCGAGCACGCCTCCGGTATCGACGCCGCGAAGCTGCTCGATCTCGGGGCGCGTGATTGGCTGGCGATACGCGATAATCGCAACCGTCTCGAGCAGTGGACGGCTAAGCCGCGGCGGACGCGCCGCGAGCAACCGGCGCACATACTGCGCGTGCTCTTTCGGCGTGCGAAGCTGGTAGCCGCCAGCGACTTCTTCGATCGCGAGTCCGCGGTTGTTCGCCGAGTACTCGGCGCCCAGCGTCGCGAGCGAATTCTGGATTTCCGTTTTCGGCACGTTTTCGAGCACCGCGGCAATCCTCGTGATCGAGAGCGGTTCCCCGGCCGCGAACAGCAGGCTTTCAAGAATTGATTTGAGCCGTCCCTCTTCCACCTGATTCCACCGTCCTCAAAACGCTTATGCTGATTGCGCGCCGGCTGCCGCGCCGCGGCGCTCGAGCATGATCGGTCCGAAGCGATCGTCCTGCCAGGCCGCGATTTCGCCGCGCCGAATCAGTTCGAGCAGCGCCATGAAGGTCGCGATCACCATCGGCCGGTCGCGCAAATCGCCGAACAGCGCGGTAAATTCGACTCGGCGTCCGCCTTCGAGCGCGGCGAGTATCGCCGGGATGCATTCCGCGACCGGGATATCGCGCAGCACGATTCCGCGCGGCGTCGCGTCGGCGATTCGCTTCAGCACCGCGCCCATCGCCTCGACCAGATCGAAGATCGACACGCTGAAGCGCGTCGCGCCCGCGTCCGCCTCGGGAACCGGCTCGCCCGGCGCGGCAAAGACGTCGCGACCGAGGATAGCCCGCTCGCCGAGTTTCTCCGCCGCCTCGCGATAGCGCTGGTATTCGAGCAGGCGCGCGACCAGGTCGCGCTTTAGATCCTCGGCCTCCTCGGCGTCGGCGAGCTCAGGATGCGGCAGCATCGAGAACGACTTGATCAGCAGAAGCGTCGCCGCCATGACCAAATACTCGCCCGCGACGTCGAGATTCAGCTGGTCCAGAAGCTCGAGGTAGGCGAGGTACTGCTCGGTGATGACGCTCGCGGTGACGTCGTGCGGATCGAGCTCGGCGCGTTTGAGCAGATGCAGCAGCAGGTCGAGCGGCCCTTCGTAGATCGGCAGCTTGAAGCGCGGCGAGCCGTCAGCTTCCAGGCGCGGAGCGGTAGTCGAATCGTCGCTCAAAGCTGCACCATCCAGGAAATCGCATTCATCGCGGCGCTCATGATCGGGTCAATCGCGGCGTCAATCCAATGGGTATATAGGAGCAGCAGCAGGATAAGAAAGCCATAGCGTTCGGTCCGTGCATACAGCCGCGCGGCTCCAATCGGCAGGATCGAGAACAGGACCCGTCCGCCGTCGAGCGGCAACAGCGGAAAAAGATTGAAGATGCCGAGCTCGACGTTGACGATCACCGACGCTCGCAGCATCAGCGCGAGCGGCCGCACGATCTCGAGGCTGCCGGGACTATACAGCCGGTCCAGCAGCGCGCGCAGCAGCAGGCCGCTTATAATCGCGAGCGCGAAATTGGTCAGCGGTCCGGCGGCCGCGACTTTCAGCATCCCGCTTCGTCCGCCGCGCAGCACCCGAAAATCGACCGGCACCGGCTTCGCATAGCCGAGCACGGGCAATCCGAACAGGTACAATGCGAACGGCAGGATAAGCGTGCCGAACAAATCCACGTGCGAGATCGGATTTAGCGTCAGGCGTCCCCCGCGCAAGGCAGTGTCGTCGCCGAGATAGAGCGCGACCACGCCGTGCATCACCTCGTGCGCGATGATCGCGAAAATTATCGGCAGCGCGACAATACAGATGGTCGCGATAGTTCCGTTCAGGTCGCCCAAGTCAGTCGTTACCTTTTGCGGCCTGCTCGCGAGTGGCGCGCGGGTGGAATGTGCGATGCACCTTGCGCAGATGCGAGCGCGTCAGATGGGTATAAATCTGGGTAGTCGAGATATCGCTATGCCCGAGCATCTCCTGCACCGCGCGCAGGTCGGCGCCGCCTTCGAGCAAATGGGTCGCGAACGAATGGCGCAGGGTGTGCGGACTGATCCACGCCGTGCGCGCGTCGCCCGACGCCCACTGCTTGAGCGCCTTGAAAAACCCCTGCCGGGTCATCGCGCGTCCGAGCCGCGTGACGAACACGGCATTGGTCCGGCGCATCGCGGCGCTGCGCTTGCGCGTACCCTGCGACGCTTGCCGAAGCTCGGCGTCGCGGCGCTTGAGATACGTGACGAGAGCGCGCGACGCCGCGCCGCCAATCGGAATCAGGCGCTCTTTCGAGCCCTTGCCGAATGCGGCGATCACGCCCTCGCGCAGATTCACCTGCGTCATTTGCATATTCACCAGCTCCGAGACGCGCAGGCCGCATCCGTACGCCATCTCGAGCATCGCGCGATCCCGCAGTCCGCGCGTGGTCGCGGTATCGATCGCCTCGATCAGCATCTCGACATCGCGCCGGGTGAGCGTGCGCGGCAGCTTGCGCGAATGAGGCCGCAGCTTGACCGACGGGGCAGGGTCGCGCTCGATAATCTTGCGATCGACCATTTCGCGCGCGAGGCCGTGGATACTCGCCAGATGACGGCGCTGGGTCGCGACCGCATAGCGCGCGCCCAGGTTTTCGAGATAGGCGGTAATCAGCGCCGCGTCCAGATTGTGCGGCTCGGCGCCGCGCCGCTCGCAAAAGTCGTGGAAGTCGCGCAGGTCGCGGGAATACGCCTCGAGCGAATGGCGCGCGAGACCGCGCTCGGCCGCCTGCCGGTCCAGATGCGCGTCGATCAATTCGTCCCAGCCGGCGGCGCTCAAGGCGTGCCACCCTGCGCCGGATTTTCGGCCAGCCGCGCCTCGAGGGTTTCCTTGAGCAGGCGCATCCGCGCGAGGTCGGTGATCTTTTCGCCGTCGCGATCGCTCACGTAGAAAACGTCGAGCGCCTGATCGGCGTTGGTCGAGATGCGCGCCAGGTGAATCAGCATCCCGAGCTCGAACAGCGTGTGCGTGATCGTGAACAACAGCCCGACGCGGTCTTGGGTGAACACGTCGAGCACGGTGAACTGCTCCGAGGTGCGGTTGTCGAGCGTGACTTCAGTCGCGACGCGGCGGGTGAAGCGGCGTCCGGCGTTTTTGACGTGCTGCGCCGCCGCGACGATTTGCGCAATATCCTGCTCACCCGTGATCGCGCGTTCGAGGTCGCGCTGCACGCGCTGCCAGCGATCTTCCTCCATCGCCATCGCGCCCCCGCCCATCAGATGCGACACGCGGAACACGTCGAGCGCAATTCCGCCCGCGCGGGTAGTGATTCGCGCGGAGAGAATGTTGAGATTGTTCGCGGTAAGCGCGCCGGCGATCATCGAGAATAATCCCGGCTGGTCGCGCGTCACCACGATAAATTCGCTGAATTCGAGATCCGGAAAATGGCGATTGCGCGTGACCACCGGCCGGTCGCCGAGCGCGCGCATCAGGTCGAAATGCAGCGCGATATCGTTTTCCGGCACGGTGAAGAAATAGCGCTCGGGCATCTCGTCCAGGAACGCCTCGATCTCCGGCTTCGGCGCTCCCGACGGCGCAAGCTGCTCGCGCACCGAGTTCTTCACCGTCGCCAGCCGCCGCGCCGGATCGACCGCCTCGCGATCGCGCTGCTCCATCAGCTTGAGCGCGCGCATGTACAAGTCGGAGAGCAGCATGTCGCGCCAGTTGTTATAAACCTTGGGCGCCACCGCGCGCATGTCGGCGTAGGTCAGCAGGTAGAGCGCCTTCAGGCGATCGATCGAGCCGACCTGGCGCGCGAATTCATCCACTGTGCGCTGGTCGTCGATATCTCCCTTCTGCGCGACTTGCGACATCATCAGATGGTTGCGCACCAGGAACACCACCAGGTCGACTTCTTCGGGATCGAGCCCGAGCCGGCTCGAGACCTCCGCGGTCAGCGTCGCGCCGAGCTCGTGATGGTCATGGCCGTGACCCTTGCCGATGTCGTGCAGGAGCAGCGCGAGGAACACCAGCGGCAGGCAATCGAGCTCGCGCGCGACTTCGGTGAGCAGAGGAGTCGCGTCCTTGAACTCTCCGGCGCGCAGCCGTTCGAGCTCGCGCACGGCGGCCAGAGAATGACGATCGACGGTATAGATATGGTAGAGGTCGTGCAGCACGCGCGCGTAGAGATTTCCGAATTCGGGGATGATCGCGCCCAGCACGCCCGCGCGATGCATCGCTTCGAGCGTGTCGGCGACGCGTCCGCGATGCGATAGAATTAGCATCAGCGCTTTGCCGGTCGCCGGATCGCGGCGCATCGCGTCGTCGATCAATCCCAGGTTGTCGCGCACGAGCTGGTACGCGCTGCCCGATAGTTCCACATCGTGCGCCTGGCAGTCGGCGTAAATCGCGATCAGGTTGAGCGGATTTTCCTTGAACAGATCCGGATCGCCGATCGCGAGCAGCTTCTGCTGCACCAGCACGCCGGGGCGGATTTGCCGGACGGGAGTGCGGCGCAGAAAGCCGCGCGCCGCGGGGCCTTCCACCACTCGCGCAATCAATCCCTCGGCGAATTGATAGATCGTGCTCGCGTGCTGATAGTACGCGCGCATCAGCGCCGAGCCCGCGGTCTGCCCGTCGAGCGGGACCATCCCCAGCGTCGGTTCGATGCGCTCCTGCATCTCGAAGGTGAGCTGATCGAAATGGCGATTATTGATGAAGTGCAGCGAGTTGCGCACGCGCCACAGGAAATCGCGCGCCTCGACCACGCTGGTGCGCTCGTCGTCGGTGATGACCGCCTTCTGCACCAGCTCTTCGAGCGAATGAACCTTGTACTTGACCTTCGCCAGCCACATCGCGGTATGCAGATCGCGCAGACCGCCTTCGCCTTCCTTGAGCTGCGGTTCGAGCAGGTAGATCGAGTCGCCGTATTTCGCGTGGCGCTCGCGGCTCTCTTCGAGCTTGGCTTTGAAAAACTTCTGCTGGTTGCGGTTCAGCACTTCGGCGATGAGCAGCTTGTCGAGCTCGGCGTAGAGCTTCTCGTCGCCGCCCAGGTAGCGCGCGTCGAGCAGCGCGGTTTTTTCTTTGAGATCGTCGTTGGCCAGGCGCACGCATTCGCGCGCGGTGCGCACCCCGTGCCCGACGACCAGGCCCGCGTCCCACATCGCGTGCAGGATGATCTCGGTCACGATCTCGACGTACGGACCGCGCTTGTAGTCGTGCAGGAACAGCAGATCGACGTCGGATTGCGGATTCAGCTCGCTGCGTCCGTAGCCGCCGCGCGCGACGATGGCGATTCTTTGATGGAGCTTGGGGAAGCGCCGGCCGTGCTCGGCGTCGGCATAGCGATACAGCGCGCGCAGCAGATCGTCCATCGCCGCCGTGCACAGCCGCACGATCTCGTTGCCGCTGGCGCCCTTGAAGTGAATCTCGCCCAGCTCCTCGCGCACCGAGGTGATGTAGGCGCGCGCGGTCTGGCCCGGAGTTCGCGTGGCTTCGAACTCGCGCAGCAAAAAATCTTCGCCGCGCGGGACGGGCCGCCGAGCGGCGTCCGGGGTTCGCAGCCCTTCGCTCACAGCTTGGCGCTCACAGGTTGCCCACGGCGGCGTCGGCTCTGAGGTAATGAACGATCGCGTCGGCGATCCCGTCGGCCAATGTCTGCTGATACCGCGCCGAGGCGAGCCGCCGCGCTTCGATCTCATTGGACAGGAATCCGCACTCGATCAGCACCGACGGCATCTGCGCGCCGACCAATACGTAGAACGGACCCATCTTGGCCCCCAACGCGTTCACCTCGATTCCGAATTCCGTGTTCAAATCCGCCACCGTCTGCGCATCGATCATCCGCGCGAGCGACGCCGCCTCCGTCGCCTTATACTGCTGGCGCAGGTCGGTCAGGATGTAGTTTAAGTTGGGCTCCTCGGGCGCGCCATAGCCGCGCGCAGCTTGCGAATTCTCCATCCGCGCCAGCCGGATCGTGGCACGGTCGGTGGTGTTGTTCAGGTAATAGACCTCGATTCCGGTGGTTTCGGGATTCGGACTCGAGTTCAGATGGATCGAGACGAACAGATCGGCGTCCGCGTCGTTCGCGATTTTGGTTCGCCCGCCGAGCGGAACGAACACGTCGGTAGTGCGCGTCATCGCGGCGTTAATTCCGCGCGCTTCGAGCGCGCTCGCGACCCGAGTTGCGATTTCCAGCGCGAGCGTCTTTTCCTGAATTCCGCTCGCGGAGCTGGTGCCCGGATCGTAGCCGCCGTGGCCGGGATCGATCATCACCAGCGGATGTCCCTGCACAGGCCCGTGGTTC
>JBAPSR010000422.1:0-3960 GCA_049281755.1 Binataceae bacterium (SeqCode) | reverse complement strand
GATCGGGTCCGATGCTCGTGGGCGAAAAGCGACCTCGACATCCTCTACCACGACCGCGAATGGGGAGTTCCGGAGCATGACGACCGGACGCTCTTCGAGTTCCTGATCCTCGAAGGCGCGCAGGCCGGACTCAGTTGGGCAACAATCCTGCGCAAGCGCGAGAACTATCGCGCCGCTTTCGCCGGCTTCGATCCCGCCAAAGTGGCGCGGTTCGACCGCAAAAAGCTCGCGCGCCTGATGCTCGATTCCGGAATCGTGCGCAATCGCCTCAAGCTCGACGCGTCAGTTCGCAACGCAAAAGCATTCTTAAAAGTTCAGGAGGAATTCGGCAGCTTCGACGCCTTCATCTGGCGCTTCATCGCCGGCCGCCCGCGCCGCAACCCCGCAAAGAAGGTGCCGGCCACCACGGCGCAATCAGACGCGATGAGCAAAGAGCTAAAGCGCCGAGGCTTCACCTTCGTCGGCTCGACGATCTGCTACGCCTTCATGCAAGCAGTAGGGATGGTAAACGACCACGCCCTCACGTGCTTCCGCTACCCGCAGATTCGGTGAGTCAGAACGACGTGACGCTCGAGCCGCGTATGCGTGGCAGAACGGCTGACGTTCCGGCCTAATCGACCCGCGAGGAATCAGGGCGAACCCGAGTCCCGTAGCATGTCGCCAACCCCTCCGGTGGAGAACTGATCCTGCGCCACATTCAGCAGATCATAGAGGTACTGCGTGGTCAGGATAAAGCTAGCGCCGTAGGTTTCACGAACAGGGGAAAAACGACTATTGGTATAGCATCGACAAGTGAATGCGCTATCACACAGGTGCCGACGTTCCTGCGCCACAGATACAACAGAACGAATGTGAGCTGAGCTGGAAGAAACACATACGCCTTGTTGACGCCCCAGGCAGCTATGTGCCCGAGCATTGAACCTGCAAGCGCCGCCAGGCCGCCGACCGTAGCGCTGTCCGAAACCCTCGCAACACGCTCGATCACGTACCCGCGCCCGCACTCTTCCACCAGCGCGTCGCCGACCACCAACACGATTCGGATCCACAATGGCGATGCCCACGCGCGCTTTATCAACTTCATCATCGAGGGATCACTAAATAGGTGGCCCGCGATCCAGAAGTAAACGTAAGCAAATGACACTGCAGAACTAACACACGCCAGGAATCCGAGTACCGCAGGCAGGATCTCGAACCGAGTCGGTAGGCGCCATCCGGCCGATGCCAGTGGTAATTTCTCCCACCAGATGATGATCCCGGCGAGAATCGCCACCGGCAACGCAATATACGCAATTCCTATCGCATAACCCGCGAAAACTGACTTGGCACGAACCGCCAACGCAAAAGTACCCTCGCCTGGAATTACCGGCAATACATATGCCGCGAGCAAACCACCTACGAATGCCCAGCCATCGAACGGCTTCGCTGGCGGTGTGTTTGCTATCGCGCGCGAACGCCCGATCTCTCGGTCTTCTTCCGTGGGTTTCATGCGTATCTCCAGTCTTCTGGCAAAGGAAAAGAGCGACGCATATAAACCACCGCTGAAGGCGGCGGAACGGCTGGTCGGGGAGGATCAACGAATAGTGGTTGTGGATTAACGAACGGCTCTAGTGAATGACTGTTCGGCGGCATACCGACAACTTTATTCAGATCCCAAGTCAACTGACAGATAGATCGCAGGCCAGTTCGTCACGAAATCGGTAGCTTCGGCGAGGAGGGATGCGCACTGGTGATCAGCGAGATCAAACCGATGGCGGAGATTGCAAATATGGCCAGCGCACCGAGTAACCAAAGATTACCGCGGCTCGTACTCCTAATAGTTTCTTGATCGCAGATTGAGAATAGAAGAACCAATAGTCGATGGGAGGGTCGACAAGCCATCTCCACCGTCGATAGGTACCGAACCAAAGAATCCCAGAGATTCCGATCATTGCCGAAACAAAAACAATCGTCTGGTGGTATCGAGTCATGGCCGTGGACCTGACAGAGCTTTAGTTTATAGATGGTCGCCCGCGGCGCGCCGCGCCGAAGGAAGGACCTCTGAGCAACCGGCAGGATAGATACCACTTTTTCGAATTGATTTCAGGGGACCGCGAGGTTGCGCCTGATTCCTCGCCCAGTATGGGGCGTGCCACTGGCACGCGGGCGGCGCGGCCTCTGCAGATACCCTCCCCCTCCGGGAGAGGGCAAGCGGCGCGAGGCTTGCGTTCTTTTTGCAAGCCTCGTGACGCGCGGGTGAGGGTGCTGCTCTGGTCTTTTTAATCGCGCGGCGCGCAGCGCCGCGCTGAGTCCGGACCCTCACCTTACCGTGTGCCAGTGGCACGTCCCTTACTGGGCGAGGGATCAGACAGCGGTCCACGCGATTTATCCGCGCACAGGCAAGATGACGCTCCGCGTGGCCGACGGGCCGTCGGCGGCCACTAGCAGAGTCAGCAGAGCCGGCGTCGCGCAGCGGCGACTTGAGTGGGAAGAGGCCAGGGCGACGCCGGTCCGCGTAAGACTATGATTAAAGGATTTGTGTCACAGGCTTCAGCCTGTGCTTCTTCACCGGCTAAAGCCAGTGCCACAACGCGCTATTCATACCGCAGTGCGTCGATTGGGTGGAGCATCGAGGCTTTGCGGGCTGGGTAGTAGCCGAAGAAGACGCCGACCGCCGCTGAGAAGATGAAGCCGCCGGCGATCGCTGTTGGCGATACCAGCGTCGGCCATCCTGCCACCGCCGAAATCAGCTTCGAGGCCAGTATCCCGAGTAGCGCGCCCGCGATTCCGCCGAGTGCGCTCAGCATCACGGCTTCGACCAGGAACTGCAGCAAAATATGAATCCGCCGCGCTCCGATCGCCATCCGGATTCCGATCTCGCGCGTGCGCTCGGTCACCGAGACCAGCATGATGTTCATGATTCCGATGCCGCCGACCAGCAGCGAAATCGACGCGACCGCCGCCAGCAGGATCGTCATCACGCCGCTCTGCTTGGCAGAAGCCTGCGCGATCTCGTTCAGGCTGCGGACGGTGAAGTCGTCGTCCTGGCCGGGCTGTATATGATGCCGCCGATGCAGGATCTGCGTGACCTCGCCCATCGCGGTATCGACCTCCGCGGCGCTCTTGGCTTGCGCATCGATCAGGTTGACCACTCCCGTAATCTTGGGCGGCGCGCCGAACGGACTCACCTCGGCGGTGCTCGAGCTATATACTGAGTTTGCGGTCGGCAGGCCGTTGTAAGGATTTTCGACCGTCGGAGTGGCGGTGGCCACCGCGATTGAGCTGAGCGGCGCCGACACGCCGAGCACCTTGCGTTCCGCGGTCTCGAACGGAATCAAAACGATGTCGTCCTGATCCTGTCCATATTGGGATTGTCCTTTGACCGACAGCACGCCGATTACGCGCAGCGGAAAGTTCTTGACCCGCACGGTTGCGCCGACCGGATTTTCCGCGTGCCCAAAAAGATTGTCGACCACGGTCTGCCCGAGCATGCACACCGGCGCCGCAATCTTGTCGTCCTCATCGGTCATCGCGCGGCCGGCCACGATCGGCCATTCGCGGATTTTCAGATAGTCGGCGGTGATCCCTTCGATACTGGTGCTCCAGTTCTGATTGCCGTTTACGACCTGCGCGACTTGCCGATCCATGTAGGTGATCCGCAGAATCCCGTGCGCGTCCTTGCGAATCGCGAGCGCGTCTCCGGTCGTCAGCGTGGAAGTCGAGCCGCCGCCCGCGCGGACGCCGTTGGAAGTGGTCGCGCCCGGCAGCACCACGATCAAATTGGTCCCGAGGCTCTCTAACTGCGCCTGCACCGACGCGCGCGCGCCGTCGCCGACTGCGACCATCGCGATCACCGCGGCCACCCCGATGAAGATCCCGAGCATCGTCAGCACCGCGCGCATCTTGTTGCGCCTAAGCGCCTTGGCCGCCGCCGACACCGCCATCGCGGCGAAGGTCAGCACCTCCTCGGCCGAGGAGGTAACG
>JBAPSR010000421.1:0-2893 GCA_049281755.1 Binataceae bacterium (SeqCode) | reverse complement strand
CCTCCTTGAACTGCGGACAACTCTCAGACGACAGGATCGTCCGATCAATCAAGCTGGACAACGAATATTCGCCGATCGGTCGGGCGCGAGCGGCGATCGGCAGGAAACCGGCGGCGGTCGGCGGCGTGTGCGCGCGCGCGCCGTTACCTGAATCCGATGGGTGAGATATTGTCGAATAGTCAGCTCGAATTGGAACGGAGGAATCATGCCGCTGGACATCGACCCCGCACTTGGCGATCGGCTCGAGCGCGGCGATACGTTGCCCGCGCATTGGTACGCGGACCCCGCGGTCTACGCGGCCGAGCGCGAGCGCATTTTCAATCGCTCGTGGCAGTACGCCGGGCATCTCGGACAGGTGGAGAAGCCGGGAGATTTCTTTACCACGCAAATCGGCGATGTCCCGATCGTGATTGCGCGCGACACTGACGCAAAGCTGCGCGCACTTGCCAACGTATGCCGTCATCGCGGCAGCGAAGTGGTGCTCGAATGCTCCGGCAACCGGCGCACGCTGCAGTGCCACTATCACGGATGGACCTACAACCTGGACGGCTCCTTGCGCAGCGCGCCGCGCGCCAACGAGCAGGAATCATTCGCGAAGGAGTCGCTCGGATTGATTCCGCTCGGCATCGAGACCTGGGGACCGCTGATCTTCGTGAATCCCGATCGGACAGCGGGCAAGTTCGGCGACGTGATGGGAAAACTGCCCGAGATCATCGCTAAGGCCGAGATCGACATGAGCCGCCTGCGGATGGTGCGGCGCGACCATTACGAAATCGCGGCGAACTGGAAGATCGTGATCGAGAATTTCAACGAGTGTTACCACTGCCCGATCGCGCATCCGAAGTTTTCTGAATTTATCGACACCGACAAATATCGCAGCGACACCGCGCACGAATTTTTCTCGACCTACTACGGACCCTACTTCAAGCCGCGCGGCGCCGGCGTGACCTACGCGACTTTGTGGCCGAACGCGATGCTGGCGGCGTCGATACGTCCGATGGCGCTACAGGTGATTCGCGCGCTTGCGATCGACGCGGGACATACGCGCCAGACGGTCGATTATTTTTTCGCCGAGGGCACCACCGACGCGGAGATTGCGGCCTACGCCGAGCTGAGCGACCTCGTGACGCGCGAGGATGTGGTGCTGTGCGAATCGGTCCAGCGCGGGATGCGCTCGGGCGTGGTCGAGCACGGCAGCCTGATGCTCTCGCGCGAACGAGGGATCCAGCACTTCCAGAAGCTGGTGTACCGGTTCCTGAAATAGCGCGCGCCGTTCGTCGCCGAGACCGCGCCGTCCGCGCCGCGCATCGGCCGCTGGGCAGACTGGCGTGGACTTATTGGACTTTTGGCTGATAATTGTCGGTTCGGATACGCGCGATGCACGAGAACCAGCAAGGCGGCGCCCAGCGGCCGATCCGAAGCGTAATCGTCGAGGACGAGGCGCCCGCGCGTTCGCGCCTGGCGAGATTTCTGCGCGCGCATCCCGACGTCGAGATCGCCGGCGAGGCGGCCACCGGCGCAGAGGCGATCGCGCTAATCGAGCGCACCAGTCCCAACCTGGTGATGCTCGACATCAAGCTGCCGGATATTTCGGGACTCGAGGTCCTGCGGCGGCTGCGCGACCGCCCGCACGTGATCTTCTCGACCGCGTACGATTCGTACGCGATCCAGGCCTTCGAGGTTGAAGCGATAGACTTCCTGCTGAAGCCCTATGAGCAGGCTCGCGTCGATACCGCGCTCGAGCGGGTGCGCGCGCGAATTCACGCCGCGGAGCCTCCGCTGCAGATGAGCGAATTGCTGCGCCGGATAAGCGGCGGCGCCGAGCCGGGAGCGCATCGAATCGCGCTGCACGACAAGGAGCATATCGTGCTCGCCAAACCGGCAGAGATTTTCTACTTCGTGGCTGAGGGCGACGCGGTGTATGCGCGGGTGCGCGGACGGCGGCTGTCGGTGCGCCGTTCGCTGCGCGAGCTCGAGGCGATCCTCGAGCCGAAGCGATTTTTTCGCGCCAACCGCTCGACGCTTATCAACCTCGACCTCGCCAGCGAAATCCATCCCTGGTTCGGCGGACGCTACGTGGTCCGTTTCGCGAGCCTTGAGCCGCAGGAACAGATCGAGGTCAGCCGGCGTCAGGCCCGGCTGCTCGGCGAGATGCTCAACTACTAGCGATGGCGATGAAGACAATTGCGCGCACGCGGCCGGCCTCTCGCAGCCTGCTCTATCCGCAAATCGTGTTCGCGCTGGTCGCCGGGATGCTGAACGTCCCGCTCGATCTGCTGGGCCAGTGGATTACCGGCAGCGCCGCACCAGGCGTAATCCGCTACTGCGAGTTTCACCTGGTGAACGCCGGAATCTTCGCGGCGATCACGTTCGTCGTATGGCGATGGATAGTTCCCCGTCTGCACGGCGTGTTGGTCCTGCGCATCCTGGTGCAGGTGATGCTCGGCGTGGTGCTGTTCGGCAACGGGATGCTGATTGCGTTCCACCTGTGGACGCGCTTCGCGCACATCCCGCCGGACGTCGCTGAGGGCTATGCGCTCTCTCCGGGGCTCGTGAACCTGGTCGTGATTGCAGGAGCAACTCTCTACCTGATCCTCGGCGGACTCGCGCTCGACAGCGCCAGCCAGGAACAGCGCCGATTGCGCGAGCTGGCGCTGACGGCGCAACTCGAGGCGCTGCGCAGCCAGCTCAATCATCATTTTCTGTTCAACTCGCTCAACGTGATTGCAGAGGCGGCCGCGGTCGAGCCCGCGCGCGCCGAAAAATTGATCCTGCAACTGGCCGGCGTGCTGCGCTACTCGATGGGGCGGAGCCGGGCCAAGATGGCGCCGCTGAGCGACGAGCTTGCAGCGGTCGCGTCGTACCTCGAGCTCGAGCGCGCGCGTTCCGGCGA
>JBAPSR010000420.1:0-4405 GCA_049281755.1 Binataceae bacterium (SeqCode) | reverse complement strand
GGCATCACTACGGATAGGCTGCGATCCGCGTTGTGAGACTCGCGCAGATTGTTCCTATCGACAGACGATGTTCAGGAATTGTGCAGATTCAAGTTCGGATGTAGTTTGACATCGAATCGGAGTCCGGCCGGCAAAGCGATCGGCGCGGGGTTGGAAGGCCATCCCGTGGGAGGTGCACGATGCCTGCAAGAGCTTTCAACCTATCCGCGCGGGCGTTGATCGCGGCAGTCGCCGGCGTGGCGGCGATCACCTTCGCCGCCGGGAATTTAGCGCGGGCGACGATGCCGCCGCCGAAAGCGGGAGCGTCGGCCGAACCCAAATCAACCGACCAGACCGGCTTTCCCGCGCTGCTTTATCAATGGAGCATGCCGGCCGATAATCCGCAGAGCGCGGCCAAGGTTGCGCTGGGAAAGGATCTCTTTTTCGATCCGCGGCTTTCCAGCGACAACACGGTCGCGTGCGCGAACTGCCACGATCCCGACAAGGGCTTCAGCGATCAGTTGCCGACCGCGATGGGTGTGCATGGGAAGTTCGGCCAGCGCAACGCGCCGACGGTGCTCGACGCGATGTTCAATATCGAGCAGTTCTGGGACGGGCGCGCGCCGACGCTGGAAGATCAGGCCGGGCAGCCGATTCTGAACCCGATCGAGATGGGAAACGCGGACCAGCAGAGCCTGGTGACCAAGCTCAATTCGATCGCCGATTATCGACAAGGTTTCCAGCAGGTCTTCGGCGCCGCACCGACTTACGCCAACATGGAGCGCGCGATCGCGGCGTACGAGCGCACGCAAATCGCCTTCGACTCGCCGTTCGATCACTTCACGGCGGGAGACGCAAGCGCGCTCACGGCGCAGCAGCAGCGCGGATGGGCGATCTTCAACGGGCAGGGACGCTGCATGTCATGCCACGGATGGAACCCGACCCGGCCGACGTTCACCGACGATCGTTTTCACAATATAGGAGTGTCGGCGCACGACGCGCAGTTCGTGCCGCATGCGCGCAAGGCGCTCGCGCTGCTGGCAGGAGGCGGCGGAGGCGCGCAGCAGATCGATCAGCTCGCGATCTCGACCGACATGAGCCAGCTAGGCCGCTTCCTGGTTACCAAGCAGCCGCACGATATCGGATCTTTCAGGACCATGGACCTGCGCAACCTGTACGTCACCGAGCCGTACTTCCACGACGGATCGCAGAAGACGATCTGGGACACTCTCGATCACTACAACAAGGGCGGCGTGCCGAATCCGTTCCTCGACGGCGGAATAACGCCGCTCGGGCTTAGCGAAAAGCAGGAAGACGACCTCGCGGCGTTCCTGCTCTCGCTCACGAGCCCGAGTTACATGACGCAGGCCAAGGCCGAGTACGATCGCCAGTTCAAAGAATCAAGGACCACGCGGCCGCAGCGCGACACCGCGGCCGCGATGGGCCAAATCGGGCGCGACGGGCCGGGGTTCACGGGGCCGTTCGGAGATATCGGGCCGGGCGAGGCCGTGATGCAGGAAAATCCGGCGCAGCTCGGCGGAGACTGAGGGCTACGCGCGCATCTCGCGTTCGCCGTTCGCCGTTCATCGGGGGAGAGGACAAGCTCATGGCAATCCGGCACAAGAGTATCGAGACCAAATTTTACGAAGATCGCGAGCGGGTGATGAAAGCGCTGCGCAACTGCGACCGGCGCACGTTCCTGAAAATCACCGCCGCCACGATGGGCGCGGTGATGGCCAAGGGTCTGATGCCGCCGCATACGTTCCAGTTGGTCGAGGTCGCAAACGCCGCGGTGACGAAAGGATGGGACAGCACGGGCGCGCAGGGCGCCCTACCCTTTCGCTTCGCGTATATCTCGGACGCGCACCTGTACGAGCGCACGCTCAACCAGCGCTTCGTGCGCGCGATGGTCAAAGCGGTCGATGACGTGAACGCGCTCGATCCGCAACCCGACTTTGTGCTTTATGGCGGCGACCTGGCGCAGCTTGGCAGCGCGGCGCAGCTCGAACTTGGGCGGCAGATTTTGAGCGGCCTCAAGGCGCCGGTGAAGATGATGGTCGGCGAGCACGACTGGTTCCTTGACCTCGGGGTGAAGTGGCAGGAGCTGTTCGGTCCACCGACTTATTCGTTCGATTGGAAGGGCGTGCACGTGGTGGTGTTGCAAAGCGTGTACGAAAAAGATTTCTGGACCGCGCGCAAGATGACGCCGGACGAACGGATGCAAACGGTCGCTGGTCTCGACAACGGAATCCAGGGGCGCTTCCAGGTCGGAGGGGCGCAGCGCGAGTGGCTCAAGCAGAATCTCGCGAACGTTCCCGTCACCACGCCGATTATCGTGTTCTCGCACTCGCCGCTCTACAAATATTATCGCAACTGGAATTTCTGGACCGAGGATGCCGACCAGGTGCAGGCGATCCTGAAGCCCTATAACAAAGTCACCGTGATTCATGGGCATACGCATCAGATGCTTTTCAACCAGATCGGGAACATCAGTTTTTACGGGATGCTCTCGACGGCGTGGCCGTGGCCGTATGCGCCGGAAGGGCTGCCGGCGCTTACGATCCAGATGAACCGCGCCGATCCGTTCGACCAGTTCGACGGGTGCGGCGACGGCCAGTTCAATGCGCGCGCCGACGGCCTGGTCGATACCATCTACAATTTGTGGGATCGCAATCCGGTCACGGTGAAGGCGAGTTACCTGGTCTCGGGCGGCAAGGTCGATCGTCCGCCCGCGCCGCAGTTCGCGAGCTACTGAGGGGTAATGATGAAGGCTCAATCCAGATTGATTACCACTGCGATAATCATTGCGCTTGCGGGCGGCGTGATAATCGGCGCATCGACGATTTATCCTCACGCTCGCGCCGCGTACGCGCAGTCTGCCGCGGTTCATGCCGTGCCGCAGGCGACGGCGGGCGGAATTGTCGTCGAGCTGTGCGACGGCGTGACCCACACTGAAGTTACCGGCCTGAAGCCCGGACATCCGATGACGCATGCGCAAGCGCTCGCCGTCACCGGCAAGCTGATGGCCCAGTGGCAGCGAAAGCATCCGGGCGAGAAATGGCAGATGGCGCAGGCGAGCGATCAGCCGGCTCCGGGCACGGCAGAGCCCGCGGCGGCGGCTTCCGGCAACGCGTCAAAGAATATCGGCGGACCCGGAGCGGCGGAGCAAGGCGCGAAGCTAAAGAGCCAGCAAGGCGATACTTACGCGAGCTTTCACGATCGCGACTACAAAGTCTGGAAAGCCGAGACCGACGCCTTCGTCGCGCAGGGCAGCGAGATTTTCCACTCCGCCAAGCTGCTGGGCGGAACGATCGGCGTGAGCTGCGACATGTGTCATCCCAACGCCGCGAATACTCATCCCGAGACCTATCCGAAGTACCAGGAGCAGCTACAGAAAGTTGCGCTCTTGCGCGACATGATCAACTGGTGCATCGAGAATCCGGTCAAGGGCAAGACGCTCGATCCCAACGACCCGAAGCTGCGCGCGCTCGAGGCGTACATCCTGGCGTCGCGCAAAGGCGTGCCGCTCGACTACGGGAAACATTGATCCCGACGCGACTTCGATACCTTATTCCCGCCGGTGGATACGGCCGTAGCGGAACCACTCAATTTCGCCGCCGGGGGTGCGGAGAAACTCGGCTTGCGCGCCGACGAACGGCGGATCGATCGCGACTACGCGATCGAACGGCGGATCGATCGCGGCTATGCGATCGGGCGCGGTGAACTTGAGCCGCGTCGATGGCGGCGGCGGTCCTGCGGGCGCGTCACGGGTCGGGAAACCGCCGTGCGGAGTAACCTGCATCACCAGGTGGCCGTCGGCGACCTTGAGCTCGATCGTGTCGAGGGCGGCGTCGTAGCGGCCGGCATATTCGGTAAGCTCGGCCTCTGGTTTCTCGATCAGCGCGGGAGTCTGCATCTTCACGTCGAGGAAAAGTTCAAGCGCGAGCTTGATCGTCTCACCCATCACCAAGCCGCCGCTGCCGGCGTTGGTCATTATCACCAGTGCGAAGTTACGCTCGGGCACGATCATGAAGGTGGAGAGCTGGCCGAGCGTTCCGCCTCCGTGGAGCACGAAACGGACGCCGCCAATCTCATTGATCATCCACGACACGCCCATCTTCGTATCGAGCGCGCCGTCGCATACCCGCGTTTGCATCGCCGCGATCGTTTCGGCGGCCAACACGCGCACGCCATCGTGCGCAGTGCCATCGCCAAGATGGAACCGCGCGTAGCGAAGCTGATCCTTTGCCGAGGCCGCAATCCCTCCGGCCGGCCATGACGATCGCGGTATCGGCCACGGGCGCATCACGTAAGCTTTCTCGTTGACGACCGCGTGGCCAACGGCGAACCGCTTGAGCATCACGAATGAGGGAAAGAAATACGAGCGGTTGAGTCCAAGCGGCTTCAGCACCAGCTCCAGCATCGC
>JBAPSR010000419.1:0-24110 GCA_049281755.1 Binataceae bacterium (SeqCode) | reverse complement strand
CTGCCGCAGGGCAAAGCGCTCGATATGGCGGAAAGCGCACCGGTCCTGGGAATCGACGCCCAGGTCATCGGCACCACCGATATCAAGGATATCGCCGGCGCCGATTGTTGCGTCGTCACGTCGGGCTCGCCGCGCAAGCCCGGTATGAGCCGCGATGATTTACTGAAGATCAACGCCAAGGTGATGAACGACGTCGGGGTCGCGATCAAACAGTACGCGCCGGAGGCGTTTGTGATCGCGGTGACTAATCCGCTCGACGCGATGGTGACGCAGCTCAAGCGCGTGACCGGCTTCCCGAAGCATCGCATAGTCGGGCAGGCGGGCGTGCTCGATTCGGCGCGCTACCGGACCTTCCTTGCGATGGAGCTGAAGGTCTCAGTCGAGAGCGTGAGCGCAACTGTTCTGGGCGGCCACGGCGACGACATGGTTCCGGTCCGCAGCTATACGACGATTGGCGGTGTGCCGGTGGCCAAGCTGATCGCGGCCAAGCGGCTCGACGAAATTGAGACTCGCACCCGCAACGGCGGCGGCGAGATAGTCAACCTGATGAAGACCTCGTCCTATTACGCCGCCGGAAGCGCGACCTACAAGATGGTCGAATCCTATATGCTCGATCGCAAAGAAGTGGTGCCATGCGCGGCGTACCTTGAAGGCGAATACGGTGTGAAGGGATTGTACGCGGGCGTGCCGGTGGTGATCGGAGGCGGCGGAGTCGAGCGCGTGATCGAAATCGAGCTGACCGCGGCGGAAAAACAGGCCTTCGACAGCTCGGTTGCCCACGTGAAGGAACTGGTCGACGCGATGGACAAGGTAATCGCGGCGGGCTGACCGCGAGGCGTGCCCGAGCGGTCGCCCTGAGCGAAGCGAAGGGTCCCGGCATCCAGAGTGAATCGTCGCTGGCGCGGTTCCCGATTTTTCCCAGAAGTTGTTTTCAGAGGTAGTTGATGAACATCCACGAATTTCAGGCCAAGCAGATCCTCGGACGCTTCGGCGCGCCTGTTCCCAAGGGGCAAGCGGCATCGACCCCTGACGAGGCCGCCGCGGCCTTCACCGCGCTCGGCGTGCCGAAGGCCGTCATCAAGGCGCAGATTCATGCGGGAGGACGCGGCAAGGCGGGCGGAGTGAAACTGATCTCCTCGGCCGATGAAGCGCGCAAATTCGCCGCCAGCATGCTCGGCAAGCCGCTGGTCACGCATCAGACCGGTCCCGAAGGCCGGGTCGTCGGACGCGTGTATGTCGAAGAAGCCAGCGCCGTCGCGCGCGAGCTTTACCTCGGGATGCTGGTCGATCGAAAGGCGGGAGCCGTGTCGGTTATCGCCAGCACCGAAGGCGGCATGGAGATCGAGGAAGTCGCCGCGAAGACGCCCGAGCGGATCATCACCAAGGTGGTTAACCCGCTGCTCGGCCTGTCGCCGTTTCTGGCCCGCGAGATCGCGTTCGCTCTCGGCCTCAAGGACAAGCAAGTCAACCAGTTTGTGGGCCTGCTTGCCGCCATCTACAAGGCGTTCGTCGAGACCGACGCGTCGCTGGTCGAGATCAATCCATTGGTGGTCACGCAGGACGGTCGCGTCATCTGCCTGGACGCCAAGATGTCGTTCGACGACAACGGACTTTTCCGCCATCCCGATATCCGCGAGCTGCGCGACCCGAACGAGGAAGACAAGGACGAGACCGAGGCGGCGAAATACGATCTGAGTTTTGTGCATCTGGACGGGAACATCGGATGCATGGTCAACGGCGCGGGGCTGGCGATGGCGACGATGGATATCGTCAAGTTTTACGGCGCCGCGCCGGCCAATTTCCTCGACGTCGGCGGCGGCGCCAATACCGAGAAGGTCGCCGCCGCGTTCCGGATCCTGCTCTCCGACAGCAGGGTCAAAGCGGTGTTGATCAATATCTTCGGCGGAATCATGCAATGCGACGTGCTCGCGCAGGGCGTGGTCGAGGCCGCACGCCAGGTCAAGCTCAGCATCCCGCTGGTGGTCAGGATGGAAGGCACCAACGTGGACAAGGGTAAAAAGATTCTGGCCGAGTCGGGAATCAAGGTGATCGCCGCGGCCGATATGGCTGATGCCGCGCGGCGCGTGACCCAGGCAATCGGAGTGGGGAAGTAATCCGCAATGAGCATTCTCGTCAACAAGAACACCCGCGTCCTGACCCAGGGCATCACCGGCGCGACCGGACAGTTTCATACCCGCGCGTGCAAGGAGTACGGCACCCAGATGGTTGGGGGAGTGGTGCCGGGCAAGGGCGGTACGACCTTCGAGGGGATTCCGATCTTCGACACCGTCGAGCAGGCGGTGCGCGCGACCGGAGCCAACGCGGTGGTCAGCTATGTGCCGCCGGCGTTTTCGGCCGACGCGATCCTCGAGGCGATCGCGGCCGAGCTTCCGTTGGTCATCTGCATCACCGAGGGGATCCCCGTCCTCGACATGGTGAAGGTGAAGCATTACTTGAAATCTTCCAAATCGCGCCTGATCGGCCCGAACTGCCCGGGAATCATCACGCCGGGCGAGTGCAAGATCGGCATCATGCCGGGCTATATCCACAAGCCGGGCCGCGTCGGCGTGGTCTCGCGCTCGGGAACCCTGACCTACGAGGCGGTGCATCAGCTCACCCAGCTCGGGATCGGGCAGTCGAGCTGCATCGGAATCGGCGGCGACCCGATAGTCGGCACCAATCACACCGAGGCGATGCGGTTGTTCAACGAGGATCCGGCCACCGACGCCGTGATCATGATCGGTGAGATCGGCGGGACGGCTGAAGAAGAGGCCGCCGATTATGTGAAGCATCACTTTAAGAAACCGGTCGTGGCGTTTATTGCCGGGCAGACCGCTCCCAAGGGCCGCAGGATGGGCCACGCGGGTGCGATAATCTCCGGCGGACGCGGCACCGCCGCCGACAAGATCGCGGCGCTGAAGGCGGCAGGAATCACCGTTGCGATGAGCCCCGCCGACCTCGGATCGACCATGAAGGCCGTGCTCGAAGGCAAAGCCGCGAAAAACTAGGGGCTCGCACGAGATCAACCAGATGGAAAAAACTCTCGCAATCATCAAGCCCGACGCGGTTTCGCGCGGACTGACCGGCGACATCCTGAAGCGGATCGAGGCGTCGGGCCTCTCGATTCGCGCGATTCGCAAGCTGCATCTCTCGCAGGGGCAGGCGCAGATGTTCTATGCGGTGCACAAGGCGCGGCCGTTCTATGGCGACCTGTGCAAGTACATGACCTCGGGACCGGTGGTGGTTGCGGTGCTCGGCGCCGACGGCGCGATCGCGAAATGGCGCGAGTTGATGGGCGCGACCGATCCCGCCAAGGCTGCTGCGGGAACGATTCGCCGCGAGTTCGGCCAGAATATCGAAGCCAACGCGACCCACGGTTCCGACGCGCCCGAGACTGCGGCGCAGGAAATCGCCTTCTTCTTCCCGGCTATGGAAATTCTGTCCTGAACTTCGCCTGATCCCGTCGCGTGACACGAAGAATCGAGTGCGGAGCGTCCTGCTCTCGCGCGCGCATTTCGGTTACAATTGCGGGTTCATGAACCCCGCCGACGAGCATAGTGACGACTCGCCCGATTCTTCCGGCGTCTCGCGCGATATCCGCGACCTGCTGCTGGGCGACCTCGAAGCCGCGGTCGCGAGCCTGGGCGAGCGTCCGTATCGCGCGCGGCAGATTGCGCATTGGCTCTGGCAGAAGGGCGTCGATTCGTTCGACGCGATGCGGGATCTGCCGGCGGCTGTGCGAATCGAATTATCGGAGCGCTTCACGCTCGCTCCCGCGGCGGTGTCCACTGTGAGGCGCTCGACCGACGGCACACGCAAGCTTTTGCTGCGGCTCAGCGACGGCGAGGAAATCGAGACGGTCATTATTCCGTCGGAAGATCGGACAACGTTATGTCTCTCGTCGCAAGCAGGTTGCGCGATGGGATGCGAGTTCTGTGCGACCGCGCGGATGGGATTGCATCGCAATTTGACCACCGCCGAGATCGCGGGCCAGATTTTCGCCGCGCGGCGCGAGCTCAACCCCGACGAGCGTTTGACCAACTACGTTTTCATGGGGATGGGCGAGCCGTTGGCGAACTATCCGCGCCTTATTCGCACGCTAAATGTGATGACGGCGGCGTGGGGAATGGCGATCTCGCCCCGGCGCATCACGGTTTCGACCGTCGGCCTGGTCCCGATGATGGAGAAGCTGCTCGCCGAAATTCCGGTCAATCTCGCGGTATCGCTCCATGCGACCACCGACGAACTTCGCGACCGCCTGGCGCCGATCAATCAGCGCTATCCGCTCAAGGAACTACTCGACGCGTGCCGTCGTTTGCCGCTCAAGAGCCGCAGACGGATTACGTTCGAATACGTGATGCTGTCGGGAGTGAACGACAGCGTCGATGACGCACGCAGATTGGTCGCGCTGCTCGCGCCGCAACGTGCGAAGGTCAATCTGATTTTCTTCAACCCCTTCGCCGACAGTATCCTTAAGCGCAGCCCGCGCTCCGCGGTCGAGGCCTTTCAAGCGATTTTGCATCGCGGTAACTTGACCGCTACCATCCGGGAGAGCAGGGGACTCGATATCGCGGCGGCGTGCGGCCAACTCTACGCTGAGCATCATCTCGACCAAGACGCGAACGCGCTTCAGGGTGCGGCTGCTGAGGCTGGGACGGAGGGGCGGGACTAGCGATGGCGCGAAAAACACTGGGCGTAATCGGGGGCAGCGGCTTTTACAATATGCCCGGCCTCGAACAGGTCGAGCAAATCGAGCTCGATACGCCCTTCGGCAAACCGTCGGATCCCTATTTTCGCGGCCGGATGGGCGAGCTGGAAGTCGTATTTCTCGCGCGCCACGGCAAGGGCCATCGGCTGTTACCTGGTGAAATAAATTTTCGCGCCAATATCTTCGGAATGAAGCAGCTCGGCGCCGAATACCTGGTCTCGGTCAGCACGGCCGGGTCGCTCAAGGAAGATATTCATCCGGGCGAATTGGTGGTGCCCAATCAGTTTATCGATCGCACCTTCAAACGACCCTCGTCGTTCTTCGGCAACGGGATGGTGGTGCACGTATCGCTGGCCGATCCGGTTTGCCCCGATCTCGCGCGGGATCTCGCCGCCGCGGGCCGCAGTATCGATCCCACGCTGCACGAGGGCGGGACATATCTGTGCATGGAGGGGCCGCAGTTCTCGACTCGTGCGGAATCAAATCTTTTCAGGTCGTGGAATGCCGACGTGATCAGCATGAGCGCGATGCAGGAGGCGCGGCTCGCGCGCGAGGCGGAGCTTTGCTACGCGCTGCTGACGCTGGTGACCGATTACGATTGCTGGCACAAAAGCGTAGTGGCGGTGGATATCGGCGAGGTCCTGCGCGTGATGCGCGCCAACGTCGAGAAGGCGCAGGCCGCCGTCGCGCGGATGGCGGCGTCGCTCGCCAAACGCGAGCGCACCTGCAAATGCGGGCAGGCGCTGGCCGGCACAATCATCACCGATCCGGCGGTAATCCCGTCGAAGATCAAACGGGAGCTCGGGCTCCTGGTCGGCAAATACCTAAACTGAACCGGAGCATGCATATCAGATGAGTATCGTGGTGGTGGGTTCGGTCGCCTATGATTCGCTCGAAACGCCCAGCGGCAACGCACCCGACGTGTTGGGCGGGTCGGCGACCTATTTTTCGGTGGCGGCGCGGTTCTTCGCACCGGTCAGTATCGTCGCGGTGGTTGGCTCCGACTTCAAGCCGGAGTCGCGCCAGGTGCTCGCCGATCGGGGTATCGACTTGCGCGGGCTCGAGCAGCGTCCGGGCAAAACCTTCCGCTGGCACGGGCGCTATCACGAGGACATGAACCATCGCGACACGCTATCGCTCGCGCTCAATGTGTTCGAGACTTTTTCTCCCGTGCTGCTGCCGGACCAGCGGCGCTGCGACTATCTGTTCCTGGCCAATATCGCGCCCGAACTGCAAGAACGCGTTCTCTCGCAGGTGCAGAGTCCCAAGCTGGTGGCGGGAGACACGATGAACCACTGGATCGAGAACTCCGGCCCCGAGCTGACGCGGCTGCTGTCGCATTTAGACATCCTGACGCTGAACGACGAAGAGGCGCGGATGCTCTCGGGCGAGCACAACCTGGTCAAGGCGGGGCGTGCGATCCTGAAGATGGGGCCGACGACCGTGCTGGTCAAACGCGGCGAGTACGGCGTGCTGCAATTCTCGCGCGAGGCGATGTTCGCGGTGCCGGCGTATCCGCTGGAAGAAGTGATCGATCCAACCGGCGCGGGGGATACGTTCGCGGGCGCGTTCATGGGCTACCTTGCGCGCAACGGACGCGTCACCGAGGCGTCGCTGCGCACGGCAGTCATTTACGGCAGCGTGCTCGCGTCGTTCGTGGTCGAAAAATTTTCGCTCGACCGGCTGCTCTCGCTGACCTGGGAGGAGATCGACAACCGTTACCGCGCATTTATCGAACTTACCGACTCGCATCACAGCCGATGGACCTCTCAATAGTCGTCCCGCTGTATAACGAGCGCGACAATCTTGCGCCGCTGCATCAGGATCTTGCAGCGGTGCTCGAGCCGCTCGGCCTCTCGTACGAGATGATCTTTATCGACGACGGGTCCGACGACGGCTCGCTCGAAGTGCTGCGCCGGGTCAAGGAATCCGACCCTCACGTTCGAGTGATCCGGTTGGCGCGCAACTCCGGCCAGACGGCGGCCCTTGCCTGCGGGTTCACCAACTCGAAGGGCGATATCGTGGTCGCAATCGACGGCGACGGAGAGAACGACCCAAGCGATATTCCGCGACTGCTCGAACGCTTGGGCGGTGGCTTCGATCTGGTGAGCGGATGGCGCACTGAGCGCTGGAAGGGTGCGCGCCTGACGCGCCGGCTGCCGTCGGTCGCGGCCAACTCTCTCATCTCGAAAATCACCGGAGTGCGGCTGCACGACTACGGGTGCACGCTGAAGGCGTATCGCGGCGATATGGTCCGCCAATTGCGCCTCTACGGCGAGATGCATCGCTTCGTCCCCGCGATCGCGGCGGAACAGGGCGCGCGAATCACCGAGCTGGAAGTGGGCTTCCGTCCGCGCCGCTCGGGCGCCTCGAAGTACGGGCCGGGCCGAATCCTTCGCACTTTTCTGGATCTGATCACGGTGCGGTTTCTGTCCGGATACTCGACCCGGCCGATCCAGGTGTTCGGCGCGATTGGCGTAGTGCTGGGCGGGCTAGGAACTCTATGGACCGCATGGCTGGTGTTCGAGAAAATCATTCTCGGGCATCCGCTGGCCGATCGGCCGGCACTGCTGCTGGCGGTTCTGCTGGTCGTAGTAGGAGTGCAGTTGGTCAGTATCGGGCTTCTGGGTGAGATGCTCGCGCGCACCTATCACGAGTCGCAGAACAAGCAGATTTACGTGATCAAGGAAGAATTCTAAGGCGGGGGCCTCTCATTATGAATATAGCAGTCATCGGAACCGGCTACGTCGGGCTGGTCAGCGGCACTTGCTACGCGGAAAGCGGCAACGAAGTGATCTGCGTCGATATCGACGCCAAGCGAATCGCCGCCCTGAACGAGGGTAAGGTTCCGATCTACGAGCCTGGTCTCGAAGAACTGGTCCGGCGCAACGCCAAAGAGGGGCGTCTGCAGTTCACGCTCGACATCGCCGAAGCGGTCGGGCAATCGATGGTCTCGTTTATCGCCGTCGGCACGCCGATGAGCAAATCGGGCGCCGCCGATCTGCAAGGCGTGTTCAAGGCGGTCGATGACGTCGCGAAATCGGTCACCGGTTATCACGTGATCGTCATCAAGAGCACGGTTCCCGTCGGCACCAACGACAAGGTGCGCGAGTTCCTCGCGCGGATGGGAAAGCATCAGGTGGACGTCTGTTCGGTGCCGGAATTTCTGAAAGAAGGGTCCGCGGTCGAGGATTTCATGCGCCCGGACCGGGTAATAATCGGCAGCCGCAGCGATCGCGCGACCGCGATCCTGCGCGAGATTCATGCGCCGTTCGTGCGCACCGACAATCCGATTCTGGTGATGGATCCGAAATCGGCGGAGCTGTCGAAGTACGCGGCCAACTCGATGCTCGCGCTCAGGATCTCGTTCATCAATCAAATCGCGAACCTGTGCGATGCGGTGGGCGCCGATATCAGCGCGGTCCGGCGCGGCCTGGGCTCTGACCGCCGGATCGGCTCGCAGTTCCTGTTCCCCGGCGTCGGTTACGGCGGCTCATGCTTTCCCAAAGACGTGCAGGCGCTGATTCATACCGCGTCGGAAAACAAGCTCAACTTCTCGCTCTTAAAGGCGGCCGAGGAAGTCAATGCCGAACAGAAACGCGTGCTTCCGACGCGCGTGAAGCAGCATTTCGGCGACGACCTGAGCGGCAAGACCTTCGCGATCTGGGGTCTTGCGTTCAAGCCGCGCACCGACGACATGCGCGAGGCGCCGTCGATCGTAGTGATCGATGAGCTGATCGCGGCGGGTGCGAAGGTGCAGGTGCACGATCCAGAGGCGCTCGAAAACGCACGCGCGATGCTCGGAAATCGGGTGAGCTATCACAAAACCAATTACGCGGCGTTGAAGGGCGCGGACGCGCTCCTGATCTGCACCGAGTGGAACGAGTTCCGCCATCCGAATTTCCAGCGGATCAAGGCCGAGCTCAAACAGCCGGTGATATTCGACGGCCGTAACCTGTATGATCCAGATCTGATGAAGGCGCTGGATTTCAAATACTACTCGATCGGACGCTCCCCGGTCTAAAGGCGCGGGAAACTCGACGATGCGAATTCTCGTAACCGGCGGCGCGGGCTTTATCGGATCGCATACCGTCGACGCACTCATTAAAGCGGATGCGGGCGACGTCGCGATCCTTGACGATCTCTCCGCCGGCAAGCGCCAGCAGGTAAACCCGAAGGCGCGGTTGCATCAGGTGGACCTCCGTGACGCGCCCGCGGTGCGAGAGGTCGTCGCCCGCGAGCGGCCCGAAGCGATTTACCATATGGCCGCGCAGATGGACGTGCGGCGCTCGGTCGCCGACCCCGCCTTCGATGCCCAGGTTAATATCGTCGGGTTTCTGAACCTGATCGAGGCCGCGCGCGAGCACGGACTTAAGCGCGTGGTGTTTTCTTCGACTGGCGGCGCGATATACGGCGAGCAGGATAGGTTCCCCGCCGACGAAGAACATCCGCGCCGTCCGGTTAGCCCCTACGGAATCGCCAAGCTATCGACCGAGGGATATCTGTTCTACTACCGGGTGCAATACGGAATCGATTACCTGGCGCTGCGCTACGGCAATGTCTATGGTCCGCGCCAAGATCCTCACGGCGAGGCGGGCGTGGTCGCCATCTTCAGCGGGCGAATTCTCGACGGCCAGCCATGCACGATTTATGGCGACGGATCGCAGACGCGCGACTACGTCTTCGTGGCGGACGTGGTGCGCGCCAATGTTGCCGCGCTCAGCGCCAAGGCTTCGGGGATCGCGATCAATATCGGCACCGGAATTGAAACCAGCGTCAACGATCTCTACTCGAACCTTGCATCGATCGCGGATTTTCCGACCGCCGCCGAGCATGGCCCCGGGCGGCCTGGCGAACAGAACCGCTCGGTGATCTCGCCCGCGCGCGCGCACAAAGAACTCGGATGGCGTCCGACCGCGACGCTGCGCGACGGTCTGGCCGAGACCTTCAAATACTTCAAGGCGCACAGGAAGTAAGCGGGCCTCGATGACGGACCCGGCATCGATTCGCAATTTTTCGATTATCGCGCATATCGATCACGGCAAGTCCACGCTTGCTGATCGACTGCTCGAACGCACTGGTGCGCTCACCAAACGCGAGTTGAAGGAGCAGTTTCTCGACTCGATGGACTTAGAGCGCGAGCGCGGGATCACGATCAAGGCGCGCAGCGTGCGCCTGGCCTACACTTCGCGCGCGGGCAAATCCTACGTGCTCAATCTTATCGATACTCCCGGCCATGTGGATTTCGCCTACGAAGTCTCCCGCAGCCTCGCCGCATGCGAGGGCGCGCTGCTGGTCGTCGATGCGAGCCAGGGGGTCGAGGCGCAAACTCTGGCCAATGTTTATCTCGCGCTCGATCACGGACTCGAAATTATTCCGGTGATCAACAAGATCGATCTTCCCGGCGCCGACGTTGAGCGGACTCGCCAGCAGATCGAGGAAGTGATCGGCCTGCCCGCCGACGACGCGATCCTGACCAGCGCGAAAGAGGGCGTCGGAATCGACGAGGTGCTCGAGGCGATCGTCGCGAGAATCCCGGCACCGAAGGCGAATCGCGACGAACCCCTGCGCGCGCTGATTTTCGATAGCTGGTACGACAGTTACGAGGGCGTGGTCGGTCTGGTGCGCGTCACCAGCGGCGAGTTGCGCCCCGAAATGAAGATCCGCCTGATGGCGACGGGCGCGGCGGGCGAGGTGATGCGCCTGGGGCATTTCACGCCGCACGAGCAATCCACCGACGTGCTCGGTCCGGGCGAAGTCGGCTACGTTGTCGCCGGCATCAAGACCGTCGCCGACATGCGGGTCGGCGACACCGTCACTGACGCGGAGCATCCCGCCGCCGCGCCGCTACCCGGATTCAAGGAATTGAAGCCGATGGTGTTCGCGGGACTCTACCCGACCGAAGCCAACCAGTATCCCGCGCTGCGCGACGCAATCGAGAAACTGACGCTCAACGACGCGAGCCTGGTGTGCGAGCCCGAATCCTCGCAAGCCCTGGGCTTTGGTTTTCGCGCCGGGTTCCTCGGCCTGCTGCACATGGAGATCGCGCAGGAGCGGCTCGAACGCGAATTCGGAATCAACCTGATCGTCACCGCGCCCACTGTCGCCTACCAGATTCGCACCACCTCGAATGCCACGATGATGGTCGATAATCCCGCGCTGCTCCCTCCCGAGAATTCGATCGAAGCGATCGAAGAGCCGTTCATCCTTTCATCGATTCACATGCCCGAGGAGTTTCTGGGCGCGGTGATGAAGCTGTGCGAGGACCGCCGCGGCCTGCAGCGCGACCTCAAGTACCTGGGCGACAAGCGCGTCATCCTGCACTACGAACTTCCGCTGGCCGAAATCGTGTTCGATTTTTACGACAAGCTGAAATCGGTCAGCCGCGGCTACGCGTCGCTCGACTATGACTTTCTGGACTTCCGGTCCGGGCCTCTGGTTAAATTGGATATCAGGATCAATGGTGAGATAATCGACGCGCTCTCGATAATTGTGCATCGCGACAAGGCCTATGAACGGGGCCGCGCGCTATGCTCAAAGATGCGCGAGCTGATTCCGCGCCAGATGTTCGAGGTCGCGATTCAGGCCGCAATCGGCGCCAAGATTATCGCGCGGGAATCGGTAAACGCGCTGCGCAAGAACGTCACCGCAAAATGCTACGGTGGTGATATCTCGCGCAAACGCAAACTCCTCGAGAAGCAGAAGGAAGGCAAAAAGCGGATGAAGCAGGTCGGTCGCGTCGAAATTCCTCAGGAGGCTTTCCTGGCCCTGCTGAAGGTCGGGGAGTAGCCGCGGTGAGCGAACCCCTGCGCTCCGCCGAGCGCCGCGAAATCGCCACGCGCGCGGTTCCGGCAGCGCGAAAGTCGATCCTGCGCGAATATGGCGAAGCGCTGGGAATCGCTCTGCTCCTGGCGATTCTGATCCGGACTTTTTTTATCCAGGCCTACGAGATCCCGTCGGGTTCGATGGAGCCGACGCTCCTGGTCGGCGATCATATTCTGGCCAACAAGCTGGTCTATGGATTTCGGATGCCGGATTCGATCTTCGGCCTGACTCCCTTCGGTCTGCCTTATGGGCACTACCTGTTTCGCTTCGAGCCGGTTCATCGCGGCGACGTGGTGGTTTTTGTCTATCCGCGCAATCCGAGCGAGGACTATATCAAGCGCGTAGTCGGAGTCCCGGGCGACGTCGTCCAGGTCAAGGCCGGTAAGGTGTGGCTCAACGGCGCGCCGATGGACGATCCGCACGCGCACTTCGAGGTGCCCGACGACGAACGCTCCACCGCCCAGGTGCGCGATTATTTTGGACCGGTCACCGTCCCGCCGGGCAATCTGTTCATGATGGGAGATAATCGCGACGACAGCTCCGACAGCCGCTTCTGGGGCTTCGCGCCCGAGGATAATGTCGAAGGCCGCGCGATGGTGATCTACTGGTCGTGGGACAGCGACGAGGGTGGTATCCTGCCGCTGCGATGGTCGCGCTTCGGGATGCCGGTCCGCTAGGATTGCGGCAAGCGCGGCACGCGAGTCGGGGAAGACGCTGATGATTGATCACGAGAGCATCGCGGAGATGGCGCAGTAGGGTGGCGATGGGCGAGCCGTTGCGTAATTTGAAGCCTTCCGCGTCGAAACCGTCCGGGTCTTCGCGCTCGGCGCCGCCGCCGCAGGAATCGATCACCCGCGAGTACGTCGAGGCGCTGGTTATCGCGCTGCTGCTCGCGGTCGTGCTCCGGACTTTTTTCGTCCAGGCCTACAAGATTCCTTCCGGATCGATGGAACCTACTCTCCTGGTGGGCGACCACATTCTGGTCAACAAGCTTATCTACGGGCTACGGATGCCCGATTCGCTCTTCGGGATCGACATTGCCTCGGCGCCCCTCGGCAGGTACCTCTTTCGAATCGAGCCGATTCATCATGGCGACGTGGTGGTGTTCGTGTTCCCGCCCGATCCGACCAAGGACTTCATCAAGCGTGTCGTCGGACTTCCGGGCGACACGGTTGCGGTCAAGAACGGCAAGGTATGGCTCAACGGCGCGCTGATGCCCGATCCGCACGCGCATTTCGAGGTGCCCGACTCCGACCGCTCAGCCGTCTCGCCACGCGACAACTTTCCACAGATCGGCACGGGCGCCGATACGCTGGGTGCGGTGACCGTTCCGCCCGGAAAAATTTTCGTGATGGGCGATAATCGCGATCGGAGCTACGATAGCCGCTTCTGGGGCTTCGTCCCGGAAGATAATGTCGAAGGGCGCGCGATGATTATCTACTGGTCGTGGAACGCCGACGGCAGCGGAATTCTGCCGGTCCGATGGTCACGTTTCGGGATGATTGTCCACTAGCCGAAAGGAGCGTCGTGTGGCTGCTGCTGAAGATGGTGTAACAAGAATCGGCGCGATGCTCGAAGAGATGGGCGCGCGCTTCGAGCTGGTGATCGAAGCGGTGTCAGGCTACGGCGGCCGTCTCGACGCGCTGCGCCAGGAACTCTTCGCCCAGTTCGCCGAGGTCGGAAGCCAGATCCGCTTTCTTTCGGATCAAATTGGCGAGAATCGGCGTGGAATCGCGACCATTCGCGCCGATCTCGGGGCGGAAATGATCCGTCTTGGCGAAGCGCTCGGACGCACTCGCGTCGAGTTCCGCGAGCAGATAGGTGCGGCCGAACGCGCACTGCAACAGGAGATCGGCGCACGCGCCGCCGAGTCGCGCGAGCATACAACTGCGGCGACGGTCCGAGCGGCCGACGATACGGGTGTGAAGCTCGGCGAAGTGACAGGCACCGCCGCCAAAAAAATCACCGCCGAGCTGGCCAAGACCAACAAGGCGCTCGTGAGCCTCGCGCGCAAGTTCGAGCGCTTCGACGATCGAATCACGGTAGCGACCCGAGACCAGGACCAACGTCTGCGCAAGCTGGAACAGCGCCGCAAGTCCGCAGGCTAGATAAATCGCGTGGCGCGCGGCTCTCGCTTCTGGCATTCTCGCCCGGCTCAAGCAGCAAGAATTCCGAAAAGCAGAAGCGAGCGCGCGACTTGATTCGATCGCGTGCCGGAGATACAAAAGAAACACCTTTAATCCGCTACTGAGATAGCGGGAAGGTCAACATGATGAATTTCTCTAGCACTGTGCCCGGCTGCATCTGCGGTCGGGATTTTTTTTCGCTTCGCTTCCTTCCGGCGAGGCTGGCGCTATGACGCTCAAACCGGAAGTCGCGCTCGACGCCAGCGCCGTCGCGCGTTCGGTCAAACGAATCGCGCATGAGATCGCCGAGCATAGTGACGGTACGGGCGCCCTGGTGCTCATAGGGATCGTACGGCGCGGCGCGTTCCTGGCCGAACGAATCGCGGCGGAGTTGGCGCGCGCAGGACACGCCGAGGTTCCTGTCGGCACGCTCGATATCTCGTCTTACCGTGACGATGGCAAAGGCGCGCCGGGCGATCCGCGCCTGCTTGCGCGCGATATTCCTTTTTCGCTCGACGACAAGCGCGTCGTGCTGGTGGACGATGTCCTCTACACCGGACGCACCGTGCGCGCCGCACTCGACGCGCTGTCCGACCTCGGGCGCGCGGATTCGATTCAGCTCGCGGTGCTGGTCGATCGCGGCGAACGCGAACTTCCGATCCGCGCCGATTATATCGGCAAAAATATCCAGGCTCCGGCTGGACAGCGGGTCTATGTTCGGCTCAATGAAGTTGACGGAACTGACGCGGTCGTGATCGGCAACGGAAAATGACGCGGCTTGGCAAAATCGATCTCGTCTCGATCGAGGATCTCGCACTGCCCGAGATCGAGCGCATCTTCACTCTCGCCGACGGTTTCGCCGCCGCGCTCGAACGCGGCGAGTCGCTCTCGCTCGCTAGCGGGCTCATCATGGCGACGCTCTTTTACGAACCGTCCACCCGCACCCGGCTCAGTTTCGAATCCGCGATGCATCGGCTCGGCGGCGCTGTGATCAGCTCAGCCGACATGAACGCGAGCTCGGCCGCCAAGGGCGAGAGCCTGGCCGACACGGCTCGAATCGTCAGCGGCTACGCGGACCTGATCGTGCTGCGGCATCCGCATGACGGCGCGGCCCGCGTCGCGGCCGACTACGCGCCGTGTCCGATTATCAACGCCGGCGACGGCAGCCGGGAGCATCCGACACAGACGCTGTGCGACCTGTTCACCCTGCGGCGCAAGAAGGGCCAGCTCAAAGGACTCACTGTCGCGTTGTGCGGCGATTTAAAATTCGGTCGCACCGTTCATTCGTTGATTTATGCGCTCGCGCGCTTCGGCGCGAATATAGTCGCGGTGCCGACCGCCGGAATGAACGTTCCCGACTACGTGCTCGAGCGGCTGGCCGCAGAGCGCCATTACAGTTTTTCAACCGTCACGATGGACGAGCTCAAGTCGCTGCCCGGCGGCCTCGACGCGCTTTACCTGACGCCGAGTGCGCCGCATCAGATGGCGTTGTTCACCGGCGAGGTTCCGCTCGACAAGATTCCGGTTGCCGAACCGCCCACGTCGCTCGACGCATTTTACGTCACCCGGCTGCAGAAGGAACGAATCGCCGGCAAGGATGCGAAGCCCGCCGACTACGTTCGCTTCGACGCGAGCGCGCTGAAGGGGCATCGCGCGCAGGAAGCGGTCGTGATGCATCCGCTGCCGCGCACGGGCGAACTCGCCTATGAACTCGACTCCGACCCCCGCGCGGTCTATTTCGAGCAGGCCGCTGCGGGTGTGCCGGTGCGGATGGCATTGATCGCGTGGCTCCTGGAGCAGACGCGAGAGGTGCGCCGTGCGCCGGCCGCGGCGAGCGAAAATATCCGCATCAAGTCCGAGCCGTCGCCGCGATGCGCGAATCCGAATTGCATCACCCGTTTCGAGGGCGCGCACTTGCATCCGCGCTTCAAGCTCACGCGCGCGGTCGAGCGCAGCGCGCTGCCGCTGCGCTGCGATTTCTGCGAGCGCGAGCTGCGGGTCGAATTCGTCGGCCACGCACGGTCGCATCGCTACTACCACTACGATGAAAGCCTGTACGGTTACGTCCGGCAGTGGATCGCCGAGGATTCCCTCGCCGTGTTCGAGAGCGTCAAGCAAGCCGAGGAGACCGGCTACGAACCGTACAAGCGCGGCCCTCAGCGCGAGGTCATGAACGCAGAAGAAATCGCGCGTGCAGTGGATTCGATGGCTGCGCAGGTGATCGCGGACGTATCTGACCTCACCAACGTCTCGATCGTCGGCGTCGTCAGTCACGGCGCGATGCTCGCGATGCGGATGCGCGATCTGATCGCGGTTAAGTCGGGGGTGCGTCCACCCACTGCCGCGCTGGATCTTTACAATCCCGCCGAAACGGTCGTCGCACTTGATAGCGGCGAGCCGTTGGCCGTGGCGGACCGCGCAATAATAATCGTTGACGATGTTCTCAATAGCGGATGGACCGTGCAGCGCGCGATGACCACGCTGTGGCAGCATGGGCGTCCGGCGTCGGTGAAACTCGCCGTGTTGATCGACCGGGGGCATCGCTCGGTTCCGATTCGCCCCAACTACGTCGGCAAGAACATTCCGACGTCGCGCACCGATCGCGTGCAGGTCCGCCTTGCGCCTCCTGGCTCCGGCGGAAAACCTCCTGCACACGATCGCGCGATGATCTACTCGATGGTCGAGGCGCTGAAAGCTCCGGAGAGCGTCGGATGACGACGGTGGCGACACTAATCCGAGGGGGCCGCGTGATCGATCCCGGGTCGGGAATCGACGGGAGTTTCGATCTGCTCGTGCGCAGTGGCGAGATCGAGGCGGTGGAGCCCGCCGGCACGATCGGACCCACCGGCAGCGCCGCAGTGATCGACGCCGCGGGATGTTGGGTCGTGCCCGGGCTGATCGACGCGCACGTGCATCTGCGCGATCCCGGTTTTCCCGATAAGGAAACTATCGCGAGCGGCCTGCGCGCCGCCGCTGCCGGCGGATTCACTGCCGTCGCCGCGATGGCTAATACCAATCCCGTGAACGATTCGCCCGCGACGACTGCGTACATGCTCGGACGCGCGGGCGACACGCACGCTGCGCGCCTGATTCCCGTCTCCGCCGTGACCCGAGGACTGGCAGGCGTCGAGTGTGTGGATTACGCCGCGATGGCGAATGCCGGTGTACGGCTGTTTTCCGACGACGGGATGCCGATCGACGATCCGGTGCTGCTCGGCCGCGCCATGGACGAAATCGGGCGGCTGAACTTCGCGATTTCGCTGCACGAGGAAGATCGCGCACTGTCCTGCAATGGCGCAATCAACGCCGGCGAGGTCGCGCGGCGGCTCGGTGTCAGCGGATACAGCGACGCGGCGGAGGCCAAGCGGATCAGGCGTGACCTCGCACTCGCGATCGGGTCCGGGGCGCCGATTCATATCGCGCACGTATCGACGCGCGAAGCGCTCGAGCTAATTCGCGCCGCGCGGCGAAACGGAGCCCGTGTGACCTGCGAGGTGACTCCGCATCACTTCGGGCTCGACGAGCGCAGTGTCCTCCGCTGGGGCCCGAACGCGAAAATGAATCCTCCTCTGCGCTCTCCTGATGATGTCGCCGCGATTCACGAAGCAATCGCCGATGGCACGATCGACATGATCGCGAGCGATCATGCGCCGCATGATCCGGCCTCCAAGCACCTGGACCGGGTGGCGCCGTACTTCGATCCGGAGCGCGATGCGGACGAGCTTGCGCCGGACGCGGCACGGGAGTTTTGCGCCGCCGCCAACGGTATCGTCGGGCTCGAGACCTCACTCGGCCTCGCGCTGGCATTGGTGCATCGATCATTGATTGGCCCCGCGCGATTGGTTGAGATGATGAGCCTGAATCCTGCTGCGCTGCTGCGCTTGGACGCGGGAACTCTGACGACCGGCGGAGCGGCGGATATTACGGTGATTGATCCGAACCTCGAGTGGACCGTCGAGCCCGCGCGCTTTCTGTCGAAGAGCCGCAATACTCCGTTTGCGGGTATGCGGATGCGCGGCAGGGCGCGCCTGACGATCGTCGCAGGCGAAGTCGTGTTCGACGCGCGCAAGGTGGAACGATGAGCGCTTCGCAACGGGCCGCGATTCTTGCACTCGCCGATGGGCGTACCTTTCGTGGACGCGCGTTCGGCGCGATCGGCGAGCGGACCGGCGAAGTCGTGTTCAACACGGCAATGACCGGCTACCAGGAAGTGCTCACCGACCCTTCGTATAAGGGCCAGCTGGTTTGCATGACCTATCCGGAAATCGGGAACGTCGGAATCAATCGCGAGGACGCGGAGTCGCGCCGCGTTTTTGTCGAGGGCTTTATCGTCCGCGAATATTGGGACCGCCCGTCAAACTGGCGCGCGGAAATGCCGCTCGGAAAATATCTGGAAGCAGCGGCAGTTCCAGGAATTGAGGGAATCGACACGCGCGCGTTGGTCCGTCATATCCGCGAGCATGGTGCGCAGGAAGCGGTCATCTCGAGCGTGGATCTCGATGCCGATTCGCTCGTCAGAAAAGCCAAAGCTTCTCCCGGTTTGGTCGGGCGCGACCTGGTGAAGGAAGTTACTTGCACCGAGCCTTACGACTGGGACACCGGTGCGTGGCAGCTCGAGGGCGGGTATCGCGCCGCGCCGCGTGAAGAATTGCGCGACGCCCCGCTGGTTATCGCGCTCGACTATGGAATCAAGTTCAACATCCTGCGTCAGCTCGTCGGGACCGGCTTTCGCGTGCGCGTGATGCCCGCGCGATCGACCGCCGAAGAAATTCTGACCGCGAATCCCGATGGCATTTTTCTCTCCAATGGACCCGCCGACCCCGCTGCGCTACCGTACGCTCACAGAGCGGTCGCGGGGGTTCTGGGCAAGCGTCCCGTGTTCGGCATTTGCCTCGGTCATCAGATTATCGGGCTGGCGCTCGGCGGAAAAACCTACAAGCTTGGGTTTGGGCATCATGGCGCGAATCATCCGGTGATGGATCTGCGCACGCGCAAGGTCGAGATCACCTCGCAAAATCATGGCTTCGCAGTTGATTCCGACTCGGTCGCCGGACGTGCCGAGTTGTCGCATGTGAATCTCAACGACCGCACAGTCGAGGGCCTGCGCGGGCAGGGCTCGCCGTTTTTCTCTGTCCAGTATCATCCGGAGGCATCGCCGGGTCCGCACGATTCGAGCTATCTGTTCAAACGCTTCAAGCGGATGGTCGAGTTGTATCCGAAACATGGCGCGGAGACGCTGGACCGCGTCGCCGCCGAAGAAGCCGCTGCCGCGAAATGACGATACGTTCAACCGCAGGCATTCTCACAGAGATGATCGACCGGAAGATTTGACGTGCCGCTTCGCAAGGATCTGAAATCAGTTCTGCTCATCGGCTCCGGCCCGATCGTGATCGGTCAGGCGTGCGAGTTCGACTACTCCGGCACCCAGGCGCTCAAGGCGCTGCGCGAGGAGGGGTTGAGACTGATCCTCGTGAATTCCAATCCGGCCACGATCATGACCGACCCGGAGCTTGCTGATCGGACCTATATCGAACCGATGACTGCCGCCGCTATCGCAAAGATCATCGAACGCGAACGTCCCGACGCTCTGTTGCCGACCGTCGGCGGACAGACCGCGCTAAACCTCGCGATCGAGCTCGCGGAATCGGGAGTGCTCGAACGCTTTGGATGCGAGCTGATCGGAGCGAAGCTTCCCGCGATCAAGAAGGCCGAGGACCGAGATCTCTTCAAGCAGGCGATGATCAAGCTTGGGTTGGAAGTCCCGCGCTCCGCGATTGCGCATTCGATGGAAGACGCGCAACGGGTCCGCACGGAGCTTGGCATTCCGCTGATCATCCGCCCCTCGCGCACTCTGGGCGGCACCGGAGGATCAATCGCGCGCACTCCCGAAGAATATCGCGCCAAAGCGGCGTGGGGGCTCGAGATGTCGCCGATCCACGAAGTGCTCATCGAAGAATCAATCGAAGGATGGAAGGAATTCGAGCTCGAAGTGATGCGCGACCTGGCGGACAACGTCGTGATCATCTGCTCGATCGAAAATCTCGATCCGATGGGCGTGCATACCGGCGACTCGATCACGGTCGCGCCGGCGCAGACGCTGACCGATAAGGAATATCAGCTCATGCGCGACGCGGCCCTCAAGATTATCCGCGAGATAGGCGTCGATACCGGAGGATCGAATATCCAGTTCGCGATCGAGCCGCGAACCGGCCGGATGGCGATAATCGAAATGAATCCGCGCGTGTCGCGCAGCTCAGCGCTCGCGTCGAAAGCGACAGGATTCCCGATCGCGAAAATCGCGGCGCGCCTGGCGGTGGGTTATCGGCTCGACGAGATTCCCAACGATATTACGCGGATGACGCCCGCGTGTTTCGAGCCAACGATCGATTACGTGGTGACCAAAATTCCGCGCTTCACCTTTGAGAAGTTCCGCGGCGCCGCCGACGAGCTTGGCCCGCAAATGAAATCCGTCGGCGAGGCGATGGCGATCGGGCGCACCTTCAAGGAGTCGCTGCAGAAGGCGCTCCGCTCGCTTGAAATCGGCTCGTTCGGCCTCGAATCCGCAATCACCGACGCGAACCGCTCCGCAAAGGTCGCGGAGGTCCGCGCGCAAGTGGCGACGGCGAGCAGCCATCGTCTCTACCATTTGGCGGACGCGCTGCGGCTGGGAATATCGCGCGGCGAAATTTACGAGCTCTCGAAGATCGATCCTTGGTTCATCGACGCCGTCGCCGACATCGTCGAGGCCGAAAAACGCGTTGCCACGGAGCCGCTCTCAGAGGCCTACTTTCGCGAATTCAAGGCGATGGGCTTCGCCGATCGCAGAATCGCTGATCTGCGCCGCGCCGAGGAAGCGGAGATTGCCACTCTGCGCCGCGAATTCAACGTTCTACCGGTGTTCAAAACCGTGGACACCTGCGGCGCCGAGTTCCACGCCTTCACTCCCTACTTCTATTCGACCTACGAGGGCGAGGATGAGGCGCGGCCGACCAATCGGCAGAAGGTGATGATCCTCGGCGGGGGTCCGAACCGAATCGGACAGGGGATCGAATTCGACTACTGCTGCGTCCACGCGAGCCTTGCGCTGAAGGAAGCGGGCTTCGAGACAATCATGGTGAATTGCAATCCAGAAACTGTCTCGACCGACTACGATATTTCAGATCGCTTGTACTTCGAGCCGTTGACCTTCGAAGACGTTATGGCGATTGCCGAGCGCGAAAAGCCTATGGGCGTGATCGTTCAATTCGGCGGGCAGACCCCGCTGAAGCTTGCGGTGCCACTCGCGCGCGCGGGAGTACCGATCCTCGGGACGACGCCCGACGCGATCGATCGCGCCGAAGATCGCGAGCGCTTTAACGCGGTGGTCGAAAAGCTCGGGCTCAAACAGCCGCGCGGAATCCTGGTTCGCGGGGTCGAGGAAGCCGTCACCGGCGCGAACCGGATCGGATATCCTGTCCTCATACGCCCGTCGTACGTCCTCGGCGGCCGCGCGATGGAAGTGATCGCCGATGAGTCTGGGTTGCGCCGTTATGTGGCGCACGCCTTCGAAGCCTCGGAGCGCCATCCGCTGCTGGTCGATCGTTACTTGCAAGGCGCGATCGAGGTTGACGTAGATGCGATCGCCGACGGCGACACGGTTGTGATCGGTGGAATCATGGAGCACGTCGAGCACGCCGGAATTCATTCGGGAGACAGCGCCTGCGCGCTTCCGCCGCGTTCTCTTTCCGCGGCGATGCAGCGCGATCTGATGGATCACACGCGCAAGCTCGCACGCGAGCTGGGCGTCGTGGGACTGATCAACGTGCAATACGCGATTTTCCGGAACGAGATTTATATTCTCGAAGTTAATCCCCGCGCCTCCCGTACGATTCCATTCGTCAGCAAAACTATCGGCGTTCCACTGGCAAAGCTCGCGGCGCTGGTCATGGCCGGCAAAAAACTCGTCGAGCTTGGCTTCACCTCGGAGCGCGTCCCAAGCCACGTCGCGGTGAAGGAGTCGGTATTCCCCTTCGCGCGCTTTCAGGGCGTGGATACGATTCTTGGCCCCGAAATGAAATCGACCGGCGAGGTAATGGGTATCGACACCACCTTCGCGATGGCGTTCGCGAAGGCGGAGCTCGCCGCGTCATCAGATCTTCCCCTGGCCGGACTGGTGTTCATCAGCGTGCGCGACGACGACAAGCCGCAGCTCGGTCCGATCGCGCGCGGCCTGATCGACATGGGCCTGCGCCTGGTCGCGACCCGCGGCACCGCGCGATTCATCCAGACACTTGGGTATCAATGCGAGACGATCAACAAGGTGCTCGACGGAAGCCCGCATGTCGTCGATTCGATGCGCGCCGGAAAAATAGCGATGGTGATCAACACGCCCGACAAAACCGGCACCGCAGACTCGTTTTCCATCCGACGTACCGCGCTCGAGATGCGGTTGCCGTATTTCACCACGATGGCGGGTGCGGAGGCGGCGGTGCAGGGAATCGCGGCGCTCAAGTCTCAACCGTTCGAAGTCCGCGCTCTGCAGGACTATAACCGCGGTTAAGCGCCGCGCACGAGGGCTCTGGAAGCCGATGCGCGCAGTCATCGCCGATAGCGCCAAGCGAGCAAGCGCGGGCCATCCGGCGCTTTCGCCGGAGATGCCCATCGCTGATCTGCAGGGCGTGGGCCCCAAGCGCGCTGCCGCAATGGCCGATCGCGGAATCCTGACGCTACGCGATCTGATTTTTCACCTGCCCGCGCGCTACCAGGATTGGCGCGGACTAACCAAGGTAGCAGAGCTTACGCCCGGCGCGACTGTCACCGTCGCGGGCGAGCTCGGCAAGATATCTGAGCGGCCGATGCGCGGATCGCGATGGCGTCGGCTAGCCAGCGGTTTGCTCACCGAGGAGGGCGGGGCTCGTGTTCGCCTGGTCTGGTTCAATCTGCCCGCTTACATGCGCGGCCGGATGCCGTCGAACGAGCGCGTGCTCGCGCATGGCCGCGTGAGCGCCAATGCCGACGGCGGACTCGAGATCGTTCAGCCCGAGCTCCACTTGATGTCGTCAGGCGAGCCTCCTCCCGTGCGTCCGGCGTACCGACTGCCTGCGTCGATCGGCCAGCGGCTGTTTGCGTCGTTAGTTGAGAAGGCGCTGTCCGGTGCCGGTGGGCAAATCCGTGGCGCGCTGCCCGATGAGTTGCGCAGCGGATTGTCGATGTTCGAGGCGCTGCGCTATCTGCACGAACCTCCTGCCGACGCGGATTGCGTGGCACTCGATCGCGGCGAGTCGCCGGGTCATCTGGCGCTCGCGTTCGACGAGCTGTTCGCCTTCGAGCTCGCTCTATGTCTGGAACGCGAACGCGCCGCTGAGCGATCAGGCATCGCTCTCGCTGACGGCGGACGCGTGACTTCGCGATGGCTCGGCGAATTGCCGTTCGCGCTCACAGGCGCGCAATCGCGCGCGCTTAGCGAAATCGCCGCCGACCTGGAGCGGCCCGCGCAGATGAACCGGATGCTTCTGGGCGACGTCGGCAGCGGTAAAACGATCGTCGCGTTCTGGGCCGCGCTGCGGGCGGTCGAATGCGGCTACCAGGCCGCGATTATGGCGCCCACCGAGCTGTTGGCGGAACAGCATCACGCGAGCTTCCAGAGTTTGTGCGGCAGACTCGGAATCGCGGCTGGCCTTTTGACTGCGAAAGTCACCGGCGCGGCGCGCACCTCGACGCTTCGAACGCTCGAGTCGGGCGCGATGCCGATGGTGTTCGGCACCCACGCGATAATCCAGGAGCGTGTGAAGATTCGCCGCCTCGGTCTTGGCGTAATCGACGAGCAGCATCGCTTCGGCGTGTTCGATCGCGCGCGGCTGAAAGCGCTCGGTGCCGAGGCCAATCTCCTCATGATGACTGCGACTCCGATTCCGCGCAGCCTGGCGCTCTCGCTGTTCGCGAATCTCGAGGTTTCATTTCTCGACGAGCTGCCGCCCGGCCGCACGCCGATCACAACCGAGATTTTCACCGAAGCTGATCTCGATCGCATTGAAGCGATCGTTCGCGAAGAGCTCCGTGCCGGAAACCGCGCTTATTATGTGCTGCCCCGGATCGAGAGCGCCGAGGATGCCGACGACGACGAGGTGCGCTCTGTCACCGCGATGGCCGACCGGCTCAAGCGCGGCGCCCTTCATGAGTACAAGATCGCGATCCTCCATGGCAGGATGCGCGCGAGCGACAAGGAAGCGGTGATGCGCGATTTTCGCGACGGCGCGGTCCAGGTGCTGGTTTCCACCACCGTGGTCGAAGTCGGAATCGACGTGCCGGAAGCGTCGGTGATCGTGATCGTCGCTGCTGAGCGCTACGGCCTTGCGCAGTTGCACCAGCTCCGCGGCAGGGTAGGGCGCGGACGCGCGGCCTCGCGCTGCTTTCTGGTTGCCTCGCGTGAGGCCGACGAGCCCGCGCTCGAGCGCCTGCGCGTGATGATCGCC
>JBAPSR010000418.1:0-5871 GCA_049281755.1 Binataceae bacterium (SeqCode) | reverse complement strand
GGCCGCAACTTCGACGAGATTCTGCGCGCGATCGACTCGCTGCAGCTCACCGACAAGTACTCGGTCGCGACGCCGGTGGATTGGAAGCATGGAGAGGACGTGATCGTCTCTCCCGCGCTGAAGGATCCGGCGGTGCTCAAGGAAAAGTTCCCCAAGGGCATCAGGGAGCTTCGTCCTTACTTGCGCTACACGGCCGATCCCTCGAAGTAATCGCTCGATCCTATCGCACTAAAACAAAACCCGGCTCGATTCGTTCGAGCCGGGTTTTTTCGTCGCGAAATTTGGCTGGCTGCTATTCCCCCGCGATCGCGCCGAGCAGCAGATCGATATCCGGAGTCCCGAGCCCCGACGCGCGATCATAACCGACGACCGCGCTGAACCCGACGACGCCACCAAAGCTATTCGAGCCTTGGGTGACGTCACGTATTCCGGTGCCACCGCCATGGTAGATCGCGTATAGAGCAGTGTTCAGATTGCCGATCCGCCGTTGGCCTCCGCGCTGGGCGGCAAGCTGTGCGATTCCGGCCCAATAAGGAGTGCCGATGCTGGTGCCGCCGATGCAACACACGACTTGGCCGCTGCTTCCGAGGAAAAAGCCGGGATTGTTAGGCGACGCCGCCAGCGATACATCGGGAACCGCGCGTTTGGTGCCGATTTTGGGAATGCCTTTCTGGAATTTCGGTTTGCCAAAGATTCGGCTGTTGCCACCGCCGCTCGCGCCGAACTGATCGTTCCACGCGGTTTCGGCTACGTTGCCCACATCATCACCGTCGGAGTTGTAGATCGGATCGAATTCGGTCCCACCGACCGCGGTCACGTGGGTATCTGCGGATAGCTCGTTGACGTTCCTGTTGTTGGCCTCGACACAAGCGTCGGCTTTCTTATCGAATGAGTAGCCGGCCGCACCCTCGTCTCCGGTAGCGACAAAGACGGCCTGGCCCTGCGCGGCGGCCTGCTGCAAGAACCCGTTGAGCTCGTGCGAATAGAATTTTTTCGAGCCGCCGCAAAAACTGAAGCTGATACTGATCGCGCCGCAGGTGTCGTCGCTAACCGCCTGCTCCCCCGCATCGACCAATCCGTCGCCATCGGACGAGGTCGCGTCGTCGCCGATATAGGCGAAAATCGGCACCCCGGGCGCCGCCGCGTGAGCGTATTCGACGTCGAGCAGCGCCTCGATCTCGTCAGGGTTGGCTCCGGGGTCGCCACCGTTCGAGGAAAGTTTGCTGGTTAGACTGATCGTCGGAAGATCGAACTGCGTGTCGAACGCCGCCACCGACGCGTCGTCGAAGTTCGAGTCCTCGATCACGGCGATACAGTCCGCGCCCGAGCCATTGTTGCTCGAGCTGGTCGGCGGAGTCTGGTCGTAAAAGACGTAAAGATCGTTCGGTCCGAAATGGGTTGCGCCACCGATGGTTACGTCAGGCGAGGCCGAAGCGTTGGGCACGTACCGGATGTTCGGATGCGCGCGCAGGATATTGGACAGACCACGAATCGAGCCGACCAGCGGCGCGACCGCGGCGGGCACCGACGGATCGCCCAGGTTGGCGTAAAGTGCGCCGGTCGCGCTGGTGTGGATTTTCACTTTGAAGACCGATTCGGCCGCCGCTGCGGCGCCGCTGAAAACGATCGCGCGTTTAGCCATGCTCGCGGATTCGACCTTGAAGCCTCTGCCGGTGAGCCATGCGGCGACCGCTGAGACTTCCCCCTGGGTGGGGCCGAAGCGCGCGTTGAATTCCCCGGACGCGAGCCATCGATGATACTGCGGCGAGGCAGGATCCTGCTGCGCCTCAATCAGGTTCTCAAGCGCGTCATTATTGTGGAGCGCAAGCGAGATTTGCATCCGCAGCGTCTTCGACGCGGAAATCTCGGGACCGCTTACGAAATCCGCGGCTTCATCGGGATGATCGCCGGCGATCGTCGTCGCCAGGCTTGGAGCCGGGGCGGGAGCGGCTGTCTGCGCACGCGCGGTGGATACTGCGCCCAAGGCGAGTGCGAGCATCAATGCCATCGAATGGATCTTGCTCGCGTGCGCGCTGATTCCTGATCTCGAATCCATGAACACCCCGGTTCCACATCGTAGCATCGATCGCCATTCGTTATGGATCACCGTCTAATGCGCGGCGATCGCACTGGTCAAATTGTCGATATCCGGAGTTCCGAGTCCGGATGATCGATCATAGCCTACGCTCGCATTGAATCCGGTCACACCGTGAAAGCCGTTGTTGCCCTTGGTGACGTCGCGAAATCCCGCGATCGAATAGAGGATCGGATTGAGCGGACCCACGCGCGTGGTGCCCGCCTTCTGCGCCGCGAGTTGCGCGATCCCGGCCCAATACGGCGCGCTCAGGCTGGTGCCTCCGATACAGCAATAGATCGCGCCCTGGTAACCATAAAAAAATCCCGGATGCAGCGGCGACGCGACCAGCGATACGTCGGGCACGTCGCGATTCGAGTCGGTCGGGATGAGTCCGCTCTGGTATGAAGGCTTGGGGAAGACGCCGCTTTCGCCGCCGCCACCGGAGCCGGTCTTGTCCTTCCATACCGATTCGCGCGCACTGCCGACATCGTTGCCCTTCTTATAGTGCGGCGTGAACTGCGTACCGCCCACCGCCGTGATGTTTGGATCGGCGGACAACTCGCTGACATTGCGCGAGCTGCCGGCTACGCAGGTGTCGTCTTTCACCACATATCCGGCGGCGCCAAAATCTCCCGATGAGGCGAACACGGCTTGCCCCTGCGAGGCGGCCTGCGCCGCGATCGGATCGATCTCGCCGATAAAGAACGACGACGGCTCGCCGCAAAAGCTGAAGCTGATGCTGATCGCGCCGCAGGTGTCGTCGTTGACCGCTGCCATTCCCGCGTCCACGAGTCCGGAGCCACTTTCCGATTCCGCGTTGTCGCCGATATAGGCGTAGATCGCGACGCCGGGCGCGGCGGCGTGCGCGTACTCGACGTCCAACAGCGCTTCTAAATCATCGGGATAGAATTCTCCCGGATTCCCTCCGTCCGGGAACATGTGCACCGGATTGAAGAATTCGACGCCGAACTCCTTGTCGAACGCGTTCACCGATGCGTTGTCCAAGTCGGAATCCTCGATCACGGCGATACAGTCGGCGCTGCTGCCGTTGTTGCTCGGACTGGTCGGCGGAGTTTCGTCGTAGAACGTATAGAGATCACTGGGCCCGAAATGCGTAAACTTTCCGATCTTGAAGTCCGGCACCGCCGAAAAATCAGGCGAAATCTGGACCGCCGGCTGCGCGTGCGCAAGATTGGATAGTCCGCGAATCGAGGCGACGATCGATGCGATCGATTTCGGCACGACCGGATCGTTCAGGTTGGTGTAGTGCGTCTGGCTCGAATCGGTATGAATCGTCACGCCGAAGGCTGACTCGACGTTTGCTGCCGCGCCCGAAAACACAACTTTGCGCAGCGGCAGGCTTTGCGATTCGACCGTGAAGCCCTGGCCGCTCAGCCACGAGCTGACCGCAGACAAGTCGGATTGGGTCGGACCGAAGCGGGCGCTGAATTCAGCCGGGGTGAGCCACTGATGGTACTGCGGCGAGAAGCGATCCTGCTGCGCCGCGATAAGCGCGTCGAGCGCGGTGCGATCGTGCAGCGCGATCACGGCCTCCATCCGCAGCGTTTGCGTGGAGGCAATCTCGGGACCGGCCGCGAAATCGGCAGCTTCCGCAGGATGATTTCCGGAAATCGCGACCCTCGCTTCCCCATCCGCCGCGTCGCTCGAGGACGCGGTCGATGCGGCAGCGGCGGTTTGCGCAGTGCAGATGCCAGCCACGGCGAACGCGAGCGAGATCGCCGCAGCCATCGCGCGGATCCGGCGGGCGATTCTCTGTTTGTTCGCTTTCTCAGGTAATTTCGATGCCATGAAGAGCCCCCTTTGGATGCCTTGGAGCTATGGCTCACCGCGTGCCAGACGGATTTGAAGAGTCGTTGTTTCACGCGCTAATCGCGAGTTTAGACGCATCTTCGCACGCGGGCATTCATCCATACCCTTTTTATACACTATGTAAGTTATCGTGACAATTTGTTGCTGGAAGCTCCCGAGGCTTCCAGCCGCGCCGCGAGGGCGCGTGCCGCGGCGTTGCCCGGCTGAAGCGCGAGCGCCTGCTTTGCCTGGGCCAGCGCCTCGCTATCGCGCCCCTGGGCGTGCAGGCTCTGCGCCAGCATCGTATGAACCTGAGGATTGCTCGGAGAGATCGCAAGTGCGCGCTGATACTGCGCGATTGCGCCGTCATAGTTGCCTTGCCGATCCATCACCGAGCCCAGCGACGCGATCGCCTGGACCGTAGGGTATTTGGCGGCCAGTGCGCGGAGCAGTGCCTCGGCGCCGGCGTAGTCTTGATGCTCCGCCATGAAGCCTGCGCGCATGTAGGTCGCGGCGTACGCGCTTTTGGGGTCGGACTCCGCGACCTTTAGCGCGGCGTCGGCGCCGGCGGCGTCGCCGGCCTTGTCCGCGACGCGCGCCAGTTCGAGGTCGAAAGCCATCGGTACCTGGTTGCCGAGCATTTTCATTGCCCGGCCCATCTCGTCGTCGGCTTCCTGGTAGCGGCCCTCCGACGCGTGCAGTCGACCCAGGTTGTACAGGTCGGGGCCGTCATCGGGATTGATCGTGAGATCGGTCCGAAACTCACGCTCGGCGCCCGCCCAGTTGTGCTGGTTCTCAAGCACCATCCCGAGCCGTCCATGGCATAGCGTCGAGTTCGGATCCTCCTGGATACATTTGGTGAAGAGCGTGATTTCGTCGTGGTAGTAGCCTTCGGTATGCCAGGTCGCGACGCCGTACACCGCGATCACCGTCACTGCAATCGCGGTCGCGAGATTGCGCGTCTCGCCGCCGCGGGCAGCGTAGCCTGCCGCGATATCGCCCAGCAGCAGCACCCATCCGAACGCGGCCAGGTATTCGTAGCGGTCCTGGATCAGCATCACGCGCATCAGTCCGCCAAGATTCATTACCGGTGCGATCTCGAACAGCATCCACAACACCAGGAAGAAATACAGCCGGCGATGCGGATGCCTGCGCAGCAGGAAATAGCCCGCAAGCGCGAGCATGGCGAGTCCGATGACGGGCAGGTAAAAGATCTGCGAGTCGAGGCTGGTCGCGAAGGTGAACGCGTGCGCCGGTCCCGCCATCCACGGCAGCGTCATCATCACGGCGTAATGCGCCAGCGCCGAAGGGATGGACATCAAGACTTGCGCGAGCGTCGCGTTGTTGTTGGGCGCGTGGCCATTGATATGGCCCAGCACCGCGATCCGCACAGCGAGGTAGATCGCGGCGAGAACGAGGTAGGGCGCGGTCTTTCTGATGGCGTCGGCGGCGCGCGCAACGAGTTCGCGAAGCTGGGGTTTGCGGCGAGGTTCATCTGGCGGTGCGTCTTCGAGGATGAACACATACGCGATCAGCAATCCCGGCATCATCACGGCCAGCTCGTGGCTCAGGAGTCCGCCGACAAACAGGGCGAGCGAGATCGCGAGATTACGGCCCGGCGCGCGTTTGCGCTCGATAAAAAACCACATCGAGCCGAGATAGAACGCCGCCACCATCGGAAACGGAATCGCGCACGGCCACGCCGCCGCCTGCACTCCGATCGGCAGCACGCCAAAGAGCGTCGCGCCCACGCACGCGGCATAACGGCTCTTCGTCAGCGACAATCCAACCTGGTACAGCAGGTACACGGCGACCAGATGCGTCAGCACGATCGAGATGTGCCATCCGACCGGATTGAGCCCGAACATCTGGTAGTCCAGCCCGAGCCATAGGTCCTGCAGCGGGCGGTAGTAGTTGCTTTTGGGAAAGGTGCCGTTGGGCCTGAACCACCACAGGTCATGCCCGAACGATTTCCAGATGAACGA
>JBAPSR010000417.1:0-2118 GCA_049281755.1 Binataceae bacterium (SeqCode) | reverse complement strand
CGCGGTATTGTGATACACGCCGGCCGCGCGCCGCTCGAAAATCGACGCGATAACGACGACTTTGCGCGCACGCGCAATCTTGCCCAGCGCGTCGGTCGAGGGCCCAGGAATCGGCTCGGCAAGATCGAAGCGGACGGGATCCTCGGTCTGGCAGGGATAGTGCGAGCGGAACAGCTCCTGCAGGCAAACGACCTGGGCTCCGCGCGCGGCCGCCTCCTCGATTCGAGCGATCGCCTTATTGAGATTGGCGGCAGGATCTGCCGAGCAGGACATCTGCACCAGCCCAAGAACGATCTTATCCCGCGCCGAAGCCATCGTGTGATCTTGATATCAGCGCCACGCCAATCACGCCACCACGGAGCGCCGGTCTTTCCCTTCGGTTGCATCCGCTGCGATGTGGTACTCTAATGATGCGGCGTTTGGGAAAACGCCGCGACGTTAATCTCGAATCCTCGCTGCCCGCCGCTGATAGCCGGGTCCTGCGCAAGGGAAGGCCGCGAACCCCGCCAGGTCCGGAAGGAAGCAACGGTACCGGCTGTCTCCCTGTGCCGCAGGGGTGCCTGGCTATCATTCGGCGGGCAGCTTCACTATTGATCGCACGATGGCTCAAGCTCCGCATCTGGTGCTCGCGCGCAAATGGCGTCCCGATCGCTTCGGCGACCTGGTCGGCCAGGAGCACGTCACCCGCACGCTCTCCGAGGCGCTTAAGCGCGGCCGGATCGCGCACGCATTCCTGTTCACCGGAATCCGCGGAGTCGGCAAAACCACCGCCGCGAGGATTCTCGCGCGATGCCTCAATTGCGAACGCGGCCCCACCGCCGATCCGTGCGGCGAATGCGCCGCGTGCGTCGAGATTCGCGCGGGCCGCTCGCTCGATGTAAGCGAGATCGACGGCGCGACCTACCGCAAGATCGACGACGCACGCGCGATTATCGAAAACCTGAGTTACCGCCCCGCACGCGACCGCTTCAAGATCTACATTATTGACGAAGCCCATCAGCTCACCGATCAGGCCTTCAACGCGCTGCTTAAAACCCTCGAAGAGCCGCCCGCGCACGTCAAGTTCATCCTGGCGACGACCGAGCCGCAGAAGATGCCCGAGACGATCCTTTCGCGGCTGCAGCGCTACGACTTCCGGCGGATTCCGTTCGCGACAATCTACGAACGCCTGCACGACCTCGCCGCGCGCGAAAAAATCGACGCCGAAGAGACCGCCCTGCGCCTGCTCGCGCGCGAGGCCGGCGGCTCGATGCGCGACGCCGAGCGGATGCTCGAGACCGCGATCGCGTCGGTGCCCGAGGGCCGCGTCAGCGAGGCCGAAGTGGCAGCGTCTCTGGGCGTCGCCTCGCGCACGATCGTGTTCGGAATCGTCGAATCGATTCTCGAACGCAAAGCCGCGCCCGCCCTGCGCGCGATGCGCGAGCTGGCGGCGCGCGGCGCGAACCTGGAATCACTCGGACGTGATCTGCTCGAGGCGCTGCGCAATCTTGCAGTCGCCAAGCTTCCAGCCGACGGCGGCCAGAGCCCGCTCGACGATATTCCCGACAACGAGGCGCAGGAACTCAAGCGCCTCGCTGCAATCACCTCGAACCGCGACCTGATGCGCCTGTTTCGCCTGATGGCTTCGACGCAGGAAGAGATCATCCAGTCGCCGTATCCGGATTTACTGCTCGAAATGGCGATTGTGCGGATGGCGTCGCTCGCTCCGGTCGTCGATTTGGACGAGCTGCTCGGCACGATCGCGGCGCGCGGCGGCGGAGCGCCGTCGGGATCATCTTCACCTTCATCAAGTTCTTCTGGTGGCGCTCCGCGCACTCCAGTTGCGCCTGATCCGGAACAGACCGCGGGTTCGCGCAAGCTGCGAGTCGAGGGCGAGGTCAAAGCGTCAGCGCCAATCCGCGCCGCACAGCCTAGCGCCGGCATTACGCCGCTGCCCGGAGCGCCGGCCGCCCCGGCGGCCGTGCGCGAGATGCCGGAGTTGCGCGAGCATATCAAGTCGCGGCGCGCGGCGTTGGCTGGATTCATGGAGCAGGGCGCCGCGCTCTCGCTTACGGGGGAAGTGCTGTCGATCACCCCGAAGAGCGATATCTACGTCCGTTATCTCGCAGATAATCGCGC
>JBAPSR010000416.1:0-7740 GCA_049281755.1 Binataceae bacterium (SeqCode) | reverse complement strand
CTCCCTAACGAGTGTTCGGGTTTTTGCCAGGTTTGTTCTTGGCTGAACTGTTCAGCCTTATGCCCGATTCCACTTCGTGCAACGATGGTTCCGTGGAAGCATCCCGCACACCATTTCGCCCTGCTTTGCCGGCCTCATTCCACGCCGATGCTCCCGCGACCAGGCCCAGTCATCAATCCAACCACCAAGACACCAAAGCACAAAGAACCGATTCATTTCCGCGCGCCGCGCGCGGAAATGAATCTTCTTCGTGTCTTGGTGTCTTCGTCTTCCTTGGTGCCTTCGTGTTTAGTTCTTTTCCGCGAAATGAAAAGAGTCCAAAAATCGATGACCGAAAAAGCTGCAGAAACGAACCCATTTGGGGGAAAACGCCAGCATTTTGAAGGAGTTTATTTTTTGAGCCACTAGAAAAGATACCAAACGAACCCACCGAAAATGCCCGATTTCAAAAAACTCAAGGCACTACCTTGCCCAACGACCAAGCCAATCTACTTTCCCCGGAACGACGGACGGCGCTTCTCGATGAAGGCCTTCACGCCCTCGCGATAGTCCTCGCTGTCGAAGCATCGAGCGACCAGTTGTGCGACGGCGTCGCGGTCGCGATTCGCAGGATCCTTCAGCCCCTCGCGAATCGCGGCCTTCGCCGCTTCCATCGTGAGCGGAGCATTCGCCGCCATCCGGGTCGCGTAGTCGCGCACCTGCGCCTCGAGCTCGGCGTCCTCGACCACGCGATTTACCAGGCCCATCGCGCACGCCTCATCGGCCTCGAACAGCCGCGCCGACATCAGGATCTCGCGCGCGTTGGCCGCGCCTACTGTCTGCGTCAGCATGACCACGCCGTCGAGCGGGTAGGCCAGCCCCAGCCGCGCGGCCGGGATACCCATCCGGGTTCCGCGCGCCGCGATCCGGATATCGCACGCCAATGCCACCTGCACCCCGCCGCCGATACATACGCCCGAGATCATCGCGATGATCGGTTTGGCGCATTCGACCATCGCCGCGATCGCGCGGCCCGGCGCCTCACGATAGGCGTGCGCCTGTTCCGCGTCGGCGCGCAGGCTCGGAAATTCCGAGATGTCGGCGCCGGAGATAAACGCCTGGGGCGTTGCGCCGCGCATCACGATCACGCGGACGGCAGGGTCTTTGTCGAGCGCCGCGACGGCTTCCGGAATTCGCTTCCAGGTTCTAAGATTCAGGGCGTTGCGCACCTGCGGACGGTTGAGCACTATCCATCCGAGCGGCGCTTCGACGCGCACAACGACGGGGTCGGCGGAATCTTGATCACTCATTTGATGACGCACCCATTGGATTCAATTGTGGATTGAATTGCGATGACTATTATCGACCGTGCTTCCAGCGCAGATTTTGAGCATATTTGCGAGCTGGACGAAATCGTCTTCAAGGGTCCCGCGCGCCGCGGATTAATCGGCAACGCTCTCGCGCAGGGGCGCTGCGCGATCGCGCGGGTGGACGGCCAGGTGCGCGGCTACGTCATCGCGGGCGAGTTCTTCGGCCACGGCTTCGTCGAGTTGCTGCTGGTGCATCCGGACTTTCGCCGCCGCGGAATCGCAACCTCGTTGATACGCTCGGCCGAGATCGACGCGCCGACCGAAAAGCTTTTCACCTCGACCAACCAATCGAACACCGCAATGCGACAGCTATGCGAGCGCCTGGGTTTCGTGCGCAGCGGGACCGTCGAGAACCTCGACGACGGCGACCCCGAAATAATTTATTTCAAACGCGTCATGCCCGGCTCGTGAGCTTACAGCTTCGCGATCACCTCGTTCGCGATCGTTTCCAGGCCGCGCGTCAGGCCGTCCTTGTCGAAGCCCGGCGGCGCGACCACCACGCGCGAGACGCCCACGTCCTGCACCGCCTTGATCGCGTCGAGCTTTGCGCGGCCCATGCACGACAGCTCGATCTCCGCGGAGTTGCGCCCGGCCCTGGTGGCCTCCGTGGTCATCATCGCGAACAGTTCCTTCAACTTGGGCGGCTCTCCGATCGCGGGAAAAAATCCGTTGCCGTAGCGGCCCGCGCGCCGCGCCGCAGCCGGCGAATGGCCGCCGACAATGATCGGCACTCCGGTCTTGCGCACCGGCTTCGGGAAACATTGCACTGGACCGAAATTGAAATGCCGCCCGTGGAACGACGATGCGCCCTCGCCCCATAGCGCGCGCAGCGACTGGATTGCCTCGTCGGTGCGCTTGCCGCGCTCATGGAAATCGAGGCCGAGCGCCTGGAATTCTTCTTCGAGCCATCCGCTGCCGATCCCGAGCAGCATGCGCCCGTTCGAGAGCACGTCGAGCGTCGCGATTTCCTTGGCGACGTACAGCGGATGCCGTTGCGGAAGGATCAGCACACCGGTTCCGAGCTTAAGGTTCTTGGTGATCGCGGCGGCATACGCCAGCGGCAGCAGAGGATCGGAAATCGCCACGTCCTCAGGTCCGGGAATTTTCCCCGACGGCGAATATGGATAGGGCGATTTGTAGTCATGCGGGATAACGACGTGCTCGACCGTCCAGATCGACTCGAAGCCGCATCGCTCCGCGGTCTGCGCAAGATGCGCAAACAGTTGCGGGTCGGCGAACGGACCGGAATTCACAAACATCAGGCCTAATTTCACGGCTGCCATGAAGTAACCTCGCGCATTCGATTTCGATAAGCGCCAATCTATCGCGCCGCACGAATTATTTCACCCGGAGCGCGCGCGCCTCTAGATGCGATACGGCGCGGTAAACACGCAGTTTGAGCGAGACACCCTACCTGATATATGATTTGTCCGTTCTCTTGTCGATCTCTCACACAATGGACTGGACAAGCATCAAACCCGTACTTGACCAAATTCTTAAGAGTTCGGGTCCATGGGCTGTATTGTTCGTTATTGTTGCATTATGGCACATCAGATATGTAGAAAATCAGGCGGGCGCGCGACTGGGCGACAAAGACAAAGAGATTGAGCGATTAGTTGAAGAACGGAATCAACTCCAAGGAATCGTGCTTAAGCAACGCAGGACTTCAGGAAGCAAATGATTCAAGTTGTCAATATTTGCGCCTTGGTGATTGGTATCGTCGGCATAGCCTGCTTCAATCTACGCGCGCGCAGCATATTCTCCCGCGAAGATGCGCGAATCCAAAAATATAAGCTTTTCAAGATCCGAGACAACCTCATTCACCTCGTAGCAGAAAACAAACTGCGCGAAGATAGCTTTGTCTTCGAGTATTTTTATCGTGCAATTGATTTCTTCATAAAACATACTGATCAACTGACACTTAAATCCGTAGTGGAAGCTTTGCGCCAAGCTCAAAATAGCGGGCTTGATCCATCCGCCGCCGCAGAACTCAAGAGGGTTGAGAATGAACTACTCCAAGAAAGCGCCGAAGTCCGATCAGTCGTATCGGAGTACTACGATACGATGGTGCAGGTTTTAATCGAGAATAGTTTCGTGATCCGCTTCACCGTCAAGCACGCCGACGTGTGGCGGTCAGTGAACGAGTTGGGCAAAATGCTCGACAGCTTCTTCTCAACCGAGCGCCTAGCTTACGCCTTCTATAAGGCGTACAAAAACGCCGCTCGAACTACCGCGCACGCCACGTAATATCGGCCTTTTCCTGTCCCACAGCCCGACTTTCCTTCCCATCAAGACAGCCCATAAATCTCGTTGACCCCCGCGTGCGCGATCTATAGCCTCGGTCGTTTCCACTGGAGGCTTTGATCGTGCCGCAGATTCTTGTTCAAGAACTGTCGAAGTCGTATCTCGTCTCCGAACGCGAGGCCGGCACCTGGGGCGCCGCCAAGGGACTCCTGCGCAGACGCCGCCGGGTTATCGACGCGCTCAAGGGGATCAGCTTCTCGCTCGAACGCGGCGAGCTGCTCGGCTTCATCGGTCCCAACGGCGCGGGCAAATCGACGACGATCAAAATTCTCTCCGGCATTCTGCGGCCCTCGTCCGGACGCTGCGAGGTCCGAGGCCTGGTTCCGTGGCGCGATCGGATCCGTCACGTCGCGGGAATCGGCGTGGTCTTCGGTCAACGCAGCCAGCTCTGGTGGGACCTGCCGGTGATCGAAGGATTCGAATTGCTGCGCGACATCTACCGCGTCGAGGAGGCCGAGTACCGCAAAAGCCTGGACGCGATGGTGTCGCTGATGCGGCTCGAACGGCTGCTCGATCAGCCGGTGCGCCAGCTCTCGCTCGGGCAGCGGATGCGCTGCGAGATCGCGGCCGCGATGCTGCATCGGCCCGCGATCCTGTTCCTCGACGAACCGACGATCGGCCTCGACGCGCCGTCCAAGCTCGCGGTGCGGGAGTTCGTCGGGTCGCTCAACCGCGACGCGGGCGTGACCGTCATCCTGACCACGCACGACATGCACGATATCGAAGCTCTCGCGCAAAGGGTCATCGTCATCGGCAACGGCGTGATCCTGGCCGACACTTCGTTCGAGCGGCTTCGCGCCGAGGTCCTGACCGAGAGAAGGCTGTTCATCGATTTCGCGGGCGACGCGCCGGCGCTCGAGATTCCGAACGTCCGCGTGCGCAGTCGAGAAGGCAACTCGATTGAGCTGGCTTTCGATCCGCGCCAAGTGCCGGCGCCGGAGCTGATTGGCCGACTCACCGCCGAGTATGACTTGCTGGATTTCCACCTCGAGCAGCCGCGAATCGAAGAAGTAATCGCGCACTTCTATAACCTGCACGGCGCGACCGAAGCATGACGAGCTTGCGCCCATATCTAACCGTGTTCCGGATGCGGTTCGCGCTGATGCTGCAATATCGCACGGCGGCGCTGGCGGGTTTCGGCACGCAATGCTGGTGGGGATTTATCAAGGTGATGGTGTTCGCGGCGTTCTTTCGCAGCAGCCTTGCGCATCAGCCGATGAGCCTCGCCCAGTCCGTCACCTACGTATGGCTGGGGCAGGCGTTTCTCGCGCTGCTGCCGTGGCTTGCGGATCCGGAAATTTCGCAGATGGTGACGAGCGGCAACGTCGCCTACGAACGATTGCGTCCGCTCGATACCTACTTCTTCTGGTACGTGCGCGCGGCGGCGTGGATGATCGCGCGGGCGGTGCCGCGATGCGTCTTGATGTTCATCTTCGCCATTTTGATCGTGCCGATTCTGGGCATGGGCGATTGGCGCCTGCGATTGCCTGCGACCCCCGAAGCCGCCGCGCTGTTTATCGGCGCGATGATCGTGGTCGTGATGCTTTCGAGCGCGTTCATAATGTTCGTAAACCTGGGCTGCGTGATCACGCTTTCAGAGCGCGGCGCAAATGCCTTGATAGTGCCGTTCGTGCTCGTGTTCTCGGGCACCCTGGTGCCGCTGCCGTTCTTTCCCACCTGGATGCAGCCGTTTTTGTTCGCGCAGCCCTTCGCCGGCCTGGTCGATATTCCGTATCGCATCTACTTCGGCGGCCTGACTGGATGGATCGCGCTTGCGGGAATCACGCAGATGCTCGCGTGGACGATCGTGCTGGTGTTCGCGGGACATCGCGCACTCGGTGCCGCGATGGATCGCCTGCAGATCCAGGGAGGTTAAGGAAAGTCGAATGATGGACGGCTTTTACCTCTATCGCCGCTATATCGCCGCTTCGATTCGCGGGCAGATGCAGTACCCCGGCTCGTTCCTGATGCTCTCGGTCGGGGAATTTATCGTGACCCTCACCGAATTCCTCAGTATCTGGGTATTGTTCCATCGCTTCGGCCAGATAAGAGGATGGACCTTTGCCGAGATCGCGATGTTCTATGGAACGGTCAGCGTCAGCTTCGCGATCGCCGACTCGATTTCGCGCGGCTTCGACGTGTTCGGGACCCAATTCGTCAAGACCGGAAACTTCGATCGCTTGCTGGTGCGCCCGCGCGCGGTCACGCTCCAGTTGCTCGGCTATGAACTGAGGCTAAACCGAATCGGCCGCTTGATGCAGGGCGTGCTGGTGCTGGCGATCGCGATGCACCTGCTCGGAATTCATTGGGACGCGCGCAACCTCGCGCTATTCGCCGCGGCAATCGCGGGCGGAATCGCTTTGTTCGTTGGAATCCTCATCCTGCAAGCGACGCTCGCCTTCTGGACTATCGAGAGCCTGGAGATCGCCAACACTCTCACCTACGGCGGCGTCGAGGCCTCGCAATATCCGCTCGATATCTATTCACGATGGTTCCGCGACTTTCTGATCTTCGTCGTCCCGATCGGATGCGTCACCTACGTTCCGATTCTGCGCCTGCTCGGGCATCGCGAACTGCCGGCCCCCGGCTGGCTCCTCGACGCGGCCCCGCTGTGCGGAATTATCTTTCTACTGATGGCGCTATGCGTCTGGCGCCTCGGCGTGCGCCACTACACCTCGACGGGAACGTAGCGTGGATTCGCGGACGAGCGGCTCGCGAGCCGCCCCTACGAAGAACATGATTGAATCTTCGTGCAAATAACGCTTCGCGTCCGCCGACGGGCCGTCGGCAACCACTGGCAGAAGCAGAATGAGAGAGTCAGTAGGGCCGATGTCCCGCCGGCCGTCGTCGCGCGCCGGCGATTTCGCCGATCGATTTCGCTTGTCCGAATTCGCTCATCGGGCTAACTATTGCGCTTATGGATATCGGAAAAGTTGGAATGTGGTTCTTCCTCGACGCGATGAGCGCGCCCGACAGCGCCGGCTTCGCGAAGAAGGTCGAAAAGGCCGGTTACAAGACGTTCTGGATTCCCGAAGCTATCGGCCGCGAGCCCTTCGCGCACGCCGCCTACCTGCTCGACCATACCGAGCGATTGAATATCGCCACCGGCATCGCAAATATCTGGGCGCGCGACGCGATCACGATGTCGGCGGCGTCGAAGACCGTCGCCGAGTTGTCGGGCAATCGCTTCATGCTCGGAATCGGCGTCAGCCACAAACCTCTGGTCAGCAATCTGCGCGGCCATAACTACGACAAGCCCTACAGCTTCATGAAGGAATATCTGCCGAAGATGAAGACGGCGCTGTACGGCGCTCCGAAGCCGTCGGAGGAAGTGCCGGTCGTGATTGCGGCGCTGCATCCGAAGATGCTCGCGCTCGCGGCGGCAGAGACCAACGGCACGCACACCTACTTCGTGCCGCCGGAGCATACCGCGAAGGCGCGCGCCGCGATCGGTCCCAAGCCGATGATCTGCGCCGCGCAGGCCGTGATCCTCGAGACCGACGCGGCCAAGGCGCGCACCGCGGCGCGCGGCTATATGAAGACCTATGTCCCGCGCCTGCCCAACTACACCAACAATCTTAAGGCGCTCGGATGGGCCGACTCCGAGTTTGAAAACGGATGCAGCGACAAGCTGGTCGACGCGATCGTGGCGTGGGGCACCGAGGACAAGATCAACGATCGAATCAACGCGCATCTAAAGGCCGGCGCGACGCACGTATGTATCCTGCCTATTCGCTCGGATAATCCATTGCTGCCCGACCTGCGCGCGGTTGAAGCTTTCGGTCCCAAGTAATCGGTATCGATGATGATGATTCGCACCCACAGATTCAGCATGATCGCGGCGATGGCCGCGCTGACGTTCGCGCTCTCGGGATGCTTCATGACCGGGCAGGAGAAGCAGGCCGAAGACGCCGAGGCCGCCGCCTCGAAGGCGCAGGAATCGGCGGCGCGCGCCGAGGATGCCGCGGCAAAGGCGCTCGACGCCGCGCAAAAAGCGACGGTCGCCGCCGATCAGGCGACTGCAGCCGTGCAGGAAGCGACCAAGGCTCTAGATCGCGCTTCCGATCGGCTGGAGCAGCTAAGACAA
>JBAPSR010000415.1:0-5827 GCA_049281755.1 Binataceae bacterium (SeqCode) | reverse complement strand
AGCCTTCGAGCGCTTCCGGCCGATGCGCCAGCATCCAGGGCATCTGATCGGCGGCGTGGAACACGTCGTCAAAGCCGAGCACCAGCACCGCGACTTTTTTGGGGCGCGGCACGACTCGAAGCGTCGCGGCAGTGGTGATTGCGCAGGTGCCCTCGGAACCAACCAACGCGCGAGCGAGGTTGAAGCCGCGCTCGGGAAGGAGTTCATCGAGATTGTAGCCAGAGACGCGCCGCGGGATTTGCGGATAGTTCGCGCGCACCGAATTCGCGTTGCGCTCGCGTATCGCGAGCATCGCGCGGACGATTTCCGCCGCGCGATCGCCCCCTGCGAGAGCCGCGCCGATCGTGGCGTCGCCCATCGCGCCCGCAAGGGTGAGTTCAGTACCGTCGTAGAGAATCGCGTCGAGCGCTTCGAGATTATCGACGGTCTTGCCGTATGCCGCCGAGTGCGCGCCGCAGGAGTTGTTACCGACCATTCCGCCGATCGTGCATCGGTCCTTGGTCGAGGGATCGGGCGCAAAGAACAGGCCGTCCGGCGCGAGCGTGGCGTTCAGGTCGCTCTGCACGACACCGGGCTCGACGATCGCGCGGCCGTGCGCCGGATCGATCGTGATGATGCGATTCATGTACTTCGAGAAATCCAGCACGAGCGCGGCGTTGGCCGCCTGCCCGGCGAGGCTGGTGCCGCCTCCGCGCGCGAGGACCGGCATCGCGTTCTCGCGAGCTACCGCGAGAGCGGCGGCGATATCGCCCTTTTGGCGCGGGGCAATCACGCCGATCGGGATCTGGCGATAGTTCGATGCGTCGGTCGAGTAGGCGGCGAGCGTGCCGATATCGAAGCGCACGTCGCCCTCGACGACCGAGGCGAGTTTGCGTTCGAGCTTTTTGGTCGCGGGCGTCATCGCGACTCTAAGTCTATCGCGGTGGCGCGGTGCGCGAACATCGGGGCGGCACTAGAGATCGAGATCCTTCATGCCTACCCGAGGCGCGCCGACCAGCGCCGCCATGTTGCCCTCCGGCGCTTCGTTCTCGTGCATCAGTTGATGGCTATGTCCGATGTCTTCGAACTTGAAAGTCTCGGCGAGGCACGGATCGATCTTGCGATCGATCACGAGCTGATTGAACGCGTACGATTGCTCGTCGTTGGCGAAGTGCGATCCCTGGAACCGCTTCTGGCGCATCCAGAGGTAGCGCAGATCCGCGACTGCATTGTAGCCGGTCGTCCCCGCGCAGATTACGACCATCCCGCCGGTGTCGCAGACGAAGATCGAGGTCGGGACGGTGTCTTCACCCGGATGCTCGAAGACGATCTTCGGACTTCTGCGCTCGCCGACGATATCCCAAATCGCTTTACCGAAGCTGCGGCATTCGGCAGCCCACTTGTTGTAGGCGGCAGTGTCGGTCCAATGTGGCATCAGGCCCCAGTGGGAAAACTTTTTGCGGTTGATGCATCCCTTGGCGCCCAGCTTCATGCAGAAGTCGAACTTCTTGTCGCTGCCGACCACGCCGACCGGAATGCCGCCCTCGGCCTTGACGATCTGTATTGCCATCGAGCCGAGCCCGCCCGACGCGCCCCAGATGAGCACGACGTCGTTCTCGTGCACGACGTTGGGTTGCCATCCCATCAGCATGCGATAGGTCGTCGCGCCCACCAGCGTCGGCGCCGCGGCTTCTTCCCACGTCAGGTGAGGCGCCTTGTGCATGCACTGATGCGCCTGCACGCGGGTGAACTGCGCGAAGCTGCCGAAGTTGGTTTCGTAGCCCCAGATTTTGTACGACGGATCGTACATCGGATCTTCGTTGTTGCGCACCGCGGGACAATCGCGATCCCATACGCCGCAATGGATCACCACCCGGTCACCGAGCTTGACGCTTTTAACGTCCTTGCCGAGTGCGTAGACGATTCCCGAGGCGTCGCTGCCGCCGACATGGAAATCGTGATGGTCGTACTTGGACTTGTTGCGCGCCGCGATTACGTCGATCGGGCTGCCCAGCGCCGCCCACACGTTGTTGCGGTTGATGCCGGCCGCCATCACGTAGACCAGCACCTCGTCGGGGCGCAGCTCGGGCACCGCGATCTTCTCGATCTTGAACGCGTGCTTGGGATGCCCGAAGCGATCCGCGCGAATCACCTGCGCGTACATGTGCGATGGAACGTGTCCGAGCGGTGGCACTTCGCCGATTTCGTAAATTTCCTTGTGGCTCATATCCTTGGTTTACCGTCTGCGTGTCGGCTCCGTCCTTTCGGTTTGCGAGTCCAACCCCAGAAGGGGATCGTCGGTCATGGGGGCGAACAGATTACGTATATGTTTGGCACGCCTTTGACAACTGGTAGCCGTACACTCGTTAGGCGGGGGCCCCGCCTCCCCCTCAATCATATCGGTTGACGCGTAGGGCGCAATTCCATAAAAAAAACGGACGCGCCACGCTCGGTCAGGCAGGTCAAAGTCCGGCGTGGCCATCCGCATCCGGGCCCGCGCGCGCGGAAAATATAGCGTAAAACAGAATTCGAGGGAGCCAAAAGCCAGACCCATATGGCGGTGCGCAAAATCGAGCACGGACACTACTTCGAGGATTTCGAAGTCGGTCATCTTTACAAGCATCACTGGGGCCGCACGATCACAGAAGGCGACAATTCCTTCTTTTCGTCGGTCACGATGAATGCAAACCCTATCTACTTCAACGCCGAGTACGCGAAGTCGCTCGGCTACAAGGGCGTGGTCGTAAATCATCTGCTGGTGATGAACGTCGTGTTCGGGCTTTCGGTCGAGGACTTAAGCGAACGGGCGATCGCGCATCTTGGGTACGAAGGGATGAAGTATCTCGCGACGGTCTATCCGGGTGATACCCTGACCTCGGAGTCGCTGGTGGTCTTCAAGCGTGACAGCTCGCGGCCCGATCGCGGAATCGTCAAGTTTCGCACCACAGGTCACAACCAGCGCGGCGAAAAAGTGCTCGAGTACGAGCGCCCGGTCCTGATTCGCAAGCGCAACGTCAAGGCGGAGTAGGTTACAACGATGGCGCTGGTTACGCCCGAACATGAAGAGATTCGCCGCTCGGTGCGCGAGTTCGTCGACGCCGAGGTCAAGCCGATCGCGAACGACCTCGATCGCGAGAACAAGGAAATCCCCGAGCACATCCTGAAAAAGATGGCCGAGCTCGGCTACTTCGGCGTCATCTTTCCGGTCGACGACGGCGGACTGGGACTCGACTATATCTCGATGGCGATCGTCACCGAGGAACTCTCGCGCGGATGGCTCTCGGTCGGCTCGGTGATGACTCGCAACATCATCACCGGCACGCTGATCAGCGCCAACGGAACACCCGATCAGAAAAAACGCTTCCTGCCGAAAATCGCGCGCGGCGAAACTCTGACCGCGGCCGCCTTCACGGAACCAGATTCAGGCAGCGACACGGCGTCGTTCAAAACTCGTGCGGTCAAGGATGGCGACGGCTACCTGATCAAAGGCTCGAAGATGTGGTGCACGTTCGCGAATCGTGCGCACATGCTCACCGTCATGGCGCGCACCGATCCTGATCTGACCAAACGCCACAAGGGGCTTTCGCTGATCCTGTACGAGAAGGAGCCGGGCGACAATTTCGCGCCTCCGCAGCTAACCGGCTCGCCGATTCCGACGATCGGATACCACGGGATGCGCTCGTATGCGTTGCAGTTCGATGACGCGTACGCGCCCGCGGCAAATCTGATCGGCGGACAGGAAGGGCGTGGCTTTTATCAACTGATGGCCAGTTACGAGGCTGCGCGAATCCAGACCGCGGCGCGCGGCGTCGGCGTGGCGCAGGCCGCATTCGAGACGGCGGTAAAGTACGCCAAGCAGCGTACGCAGTTCGGCCAACCGATCGGAGATTTCCAGGTGATTCGGCACAAGCTCGCGCACATGGCGGTCGAGATCGAAGCCGGGCGCCAGCTTTGCTACTTTGCGGCGTCGCAAAAAGATACCGGCAAGCGCTGCGACTACGAAGCGGGCCTCGCCAAGGCGTTCGCCGCCGAGATGGCCGAGCGCGTGACCCGCGAGGCGATGCAGGTGCATGGCGGCTATGGCTACTCGATGGAATTCGAGGCGCAGCGCTTCTGGCGCGACGCGCGCGTGCTGTCGATTTTCGAGGGCACCAGCGAAATCCAGTACGAGGTAATCGGCCGGCGTATCATGGAGCAGAACTAGGTAATCGCAATGAGTATCACCGGCGACAACAGCTACTACGAAGACTTCGTCGTGGGCGACACGCTGGAGCATCAGCGCGGACGCACTATCACCGAGGCCGACAACCACATCTTCACCTCGATGGTCATGAACACGGCCGAGTTGCACTTCAACCAGAACATGGTCGACAAGGATCCGAAGACCTTCTACAACGGGCGGCGCGTCGTGTACGGCGGCGTCGTGCTCGCATTCACGGTAGGACTCGCGTCCGAGGACACCAGCGAGAACGCGATCGCCGAAGTCGAGATGGATAACGGGAAGCATACCAACCCGGTCTTCCATGGCGACACGATTTACGCGCGCTCGACAGTGCTCGAAAAGCGAGATTCCGACCGCCCCAACGCAGGATTGGTGAAGTTCAAGCTCGAAGGTTTCAAGCCCGACGGCACGGTGGTGGTCGAGATCGATCGCACGGTGCTGGTGAAGAAGAAATCGCACTATCTAAAGAATGCCTGATGCGCGACTGAGTATTCGCGCGCACCGATTTTCCGCAGGAGTGGAACTACATGTACGTATTGGACAATGGCACCCGCTTCGTGATTCCGCGCACCGAGATGACTTACCCCGGCCACAGCATGAAGCTGCATCAGAATGCTGCCGACCCGGTTAAGTCGCCGGTGGATCATGTGATGGCGGATTTCGAGGACGCCTGCCCCTACGAGTTCAAAGGGCCCAAGAGCCGCGCCGTGATGGTCGAGGCGCTGACCACGCTCGATTTCGGGAAGAAGGTCGTGACGGTCCGTCCGAACAATATCCACTCGAAGTTTTTCAAAGAGGACATGGAAGCGATCATGCTCGGCGCTCCGAATCGCTTCCACGGAATCATGCTGCCCAAGACGCGTGGGGCCGAGGAAATCAAGCAGGTCGCGAAGCTGCTCGACGATCTGGAAAAGCGTGGCGGATGGAAGTATCGCGTGCAGATCGAGTCTCTGATCGAGACGCCGCATGCGCTGGTGCACGCTTACGACATCGCGATGGCGTCGGATCGGATGGCGGGGCTGGTGTTCGGAATCGCGGATTTCGCGGCGAACCTGGGAATTCGCGATATCGTCGAGAACCAGAACATCAACTTTCTGTATTCCAAACAGGCGGTCGTGGTCGCGGCAAAGGCCGCCGGTTTGCACGCTGTCGACAACGTGTTCCTGCGGCTGTGGAAGAACACCGACGCACCCGAGCGCATCGCACAATTGAAGGGCGAGCTGCGCGCGAAGAACGTCGGCGCCGCAAACCTCGGGATGGACGGGACCTGGGTGATTCATCCGCAGCAGGCGGAGATCGCCAATGCGTGCTTCACGCCGACCGCCGAGCAGGTCGAGGATGCGCGCCGCGTGATCAAGCTCTACCACGAGAAGGGTGGCGGCTCGATGGCGGATCCCAAGACCGGCGAGATGATCGACGAAGCAACCATCAAAATCGCGCTGATGGATATGGCCAAGGGCGCGCAGGCGGGCCTGGTGAGCGACGCCGAATTGCACGAGTGGTCCGCCAAGAGCCGCGACATCACGGGCTACGACATCCTCGAGCTGATGCGGCGCGTGGCGTAAGATCTCCGCGCGCTCACGCGCGTGACCGCGAATGTGTTATTGATCGGCGTAAATCCGCCTA
>JBAPSR010000414.1:0-3509 GCA_049281755.1 Binataceae bacterium (SeqCode) | reverse complement strand
ACGCCGGACGCAAACGGATCCCCGCAAGCCTCGCCCATGGCGACCGAGTCGTCGTCGCCCGGAGACGATTCACCAGACGATTCGAATGCGACTACTCTTTGACTTCAAAGGCTACGAAAACGCTCGCAGGTACTTCAAAGGCTCTGCTAGGAACCGCCGGAAAGGTATCCCCAGCTCTTCCGGAAAGGTATCCCCAGCTCTTAATGATATCGCGGGGTCTGAAGAGAGCGACCAAAGAAAACGCGGCAAGAAGACAAATAGCGACCACGAATCCAAAACCCGCCGGTTTGGCAAAGGCTGACGACTTCGTCGCGAACAGGCCGCCAAGAAGAAAGAGCCAAACGGCCCAGCACTGCAATTGAACTCTGACGAAAGGCGAGGCTCGAAGCATCGCCGGCCAATCTGTCGCTGAGATCATAAAGAAGAGACCGGCTTCGCCAAGTACGAAATCGGTGCCACTGATTCCAGGAAATCGCTCAATGAAGCGGAACCCATCTGTTATCGCATCAGAAACGGTCGAGATGATTACACCTACCAGCACTAGGCCGAGCACTGCGGCTAATACTCTCTCGAGTTTCGGATCCAACATTGTCATTGCTGATTCGTTTGCACAATTCGCCGCCAATTGTCGCTATCCATCAATTTACGGTTGGTACTTCTTAATATCAGATGTTGTCAGGCTGTTTTAGCCAAGGCTTGTTTCATTGCGCCGACCTCCGCGCGGACCGCTCGGCGCACGACGGTTTCGAGGCGTGCGCCTCGGATGTACTCGCGCAGCGCGTCGTTGATGAGGGTCTGATAGTTGCCGCCGCCAGCACGATCCACAGCGCTTTGAAAATGCTCGATCACGTCATTGTCGAGCCGAATCGTGATTCGAGTCTTTCCAGGAGTCGGGGGCACGATCGGACCTCGGCGTGCTTTGCTGAAATCGTATTGCTTTTTCATCTGACTCTACCTTCGTACTGCGCCCGCTCTTCGCGAGTGGCCTTGCGTCCGGAAATGATTCTGATGCGCTCCTGGCGAGTTGCGTAAATGACTACGAGGATCCTTCCAAGTGATCCCATGCCGATCGCCACGAAGCGCTCCTCTTCCGGATTGTCATCCAGCATTGTCAACATGGCGTCATCTTCGAATACGGTCACCGCCTCGGCGAAACGGACTCGATGCTTGCGGAGATTACCGGCCGCTTTGTCCGGATCCCACTCAAATTCCACAGCCACTCCGTACGTGCATAAATGTACACCGATTCGGCATACGGGTCGAGAACTCGACCACTATTCGCGTTCACCGCACCCCGTAATTCGGCGCGGGTTATTCCCTTACTTCAACGGTGACTGAGCTCGGCTTCTTCAGGACTTCGACGGCTACTGCGGTGTCGGTGCGGCGCATCAGGAGGGAGATCGATTCGGAGCCGACGCGGAGGTCTTCGAGCTTCAGCCATTGAAGCCACGTCGGCATCGCGGGTGATTCGATCGTCACTCGCTTGTCCGCCCCGCTCACGCTTAGCCCGAGCATCGCCTGCACTATCGGAAAAACGCTCGCCGCCGACCACGCTTGCGGATGGCAGGCCGTGGGATATGGGACAGGACCAAGCTCGGGGCTGCGCTCGAAACCGCACATCAGCTCGGGCAGGCTTCCGATCTGCAGGCGAACACCGGCGTTGAACAGTCCCTCGAGGATTCGGATGACGCCCTGGCGATCGCCGGCGCGCGCCAGGCCGATCGCGGCAAGGGCGTTGTCGTGCGGCCAGATCGAGCCGTTATGATAGCTCATCGGATTGTAGCGGCGCTCTTTCGCGCTGAGCGTGCGCACGCCCCATCCGGAGAACATATCGGGCGCAAGCAGTCGCTCGCACATCGCGGTGGCGTGCTTGCCGTCGACCAGGCCGGCGGCCAGGCAATGCGCCCCGTTGGAAGCCATCACTTCGCACTGATGCTTCTCGCCGTCGAGCGCGAGCGCGATCATCGCGCGCGACTCGACCCAAAAGGCCGGCAGGAACGCGGCCTTGAGCGCCGCGGCGTTCGCGGTGAGTTTGGCCGAGACATCGATTCGGCCCAGGCGCATCGCCAGTTCGGAGATCCGCGTGTAGGCCGCATAGACGTAGCCTTGCACTTCGGCCAGCGCGATCGGCGCCGTGGCGAGCGAGCCGTCGGCGTGCGAGATCGAATCGAAAGAGTCCTTCCAGCCCTGGTTGGAAAGCCCGCGCGGAGTTTTGCGGCTGTATTCGACGAAGCCGTCGCCGTCGATATCGCCCCATCGCTCGATCCATTCGAGTGCGCGTTCGATGTTGGGCCATAGCTCGCGCGCGAGCGTCAGATCGCCGGTGACTTCCGCGTGTTCGCCGATCAGCCACAGGAACAACGGCGTGGAATCGACCGAGCCATAATAGCGGCCGAAAGGGACTTCGCCGGTGGCGGCCATCTCTCCGGCGCGAACTTCGTGAACGATCTTGCCGGGCACCTCGTCGCGCGAGTCGTCAACTTTCGTTCCCTGCATCGCGGCCAGCGCGCGCAGCGTCTGACCTGCGATATCCGGGTTGAACGCCAGCAGCGAGAGCGAGGTGATAATACTGTCGCGGCCGAACAGGGTCGCGAACCACGGAATCCCGGCCATCATGAAGGTGCCGGCCGAGTCGATCCCGATAAGCGAGGTCAAATCGGCGCTCGAAGCTTTTAGCAACCGGTTGAAGAGGTCGTCGCTGGTGCTGAGCTTGGCCCATTGACGATCGCGCGCGAAGATTTCCCCGCGCCGCAGCTCGAGTCCGCGATCAAAATTCGCGGCGAAGCTGTCAGCGGCCACGGAAACTGCCGCCGGCTTGGGCTCGAGGCTGCAGGTGATTCGCGTCTGGAGCGTCACCGACTGTTCGGGTTCGAGCTCGATCACGAACGAGGCGCAATCGCCCGTGAGCTTTACCGGAGAAGGGTCGAATGCAAGCTCGGTTATTCGGGCCACGTGGTCGAGTCCCTCGTACCGAAGCACGACCGCGCCGCGCTTCACCTTGGGGCGGGCGCGGGTGCCCTTGCGCTTGCGTTTGACGCCGCGGACTTCGAACAAATCGTCGAAATCGGAGCCGAAGGAAAGATCGAGCGCGCAGCGCACCCGCTCGCGCGAATAGTTGCGAGCCTTGACGCGATGAAACATCGCCGCATCGGCCAGCACCCATCCGCGTTCGATCTGAATCGAGGTGCGCGGCACCGAAATCGCGCCATCGCGCGCGCGCAGAAACGGATTGGTCAGGTTGATCACCAGCTCGGCGTTGTCATCGCTCAAGTACGAGTTGAGAAAGCACGGCGCTTTGCCGTCGATCAGCATTTCGAAGCGCGAGAGAAATCTGGTGTCGCGGTGAAACAGCCCAAGCGCCTCCAGCGGCGACACTGCGATATCTCCGGTGGTATCGAAAACCGCGAAGCTCTGCGCGTGGGCCAGCACGCGGCCGTCGACAGTGGTCGCGCCCGAAGAGGCGAGCACGTAGTACTCGGAGCCGACCTTGAGCGTGATCGGGGCGTGGC
>JBAPSR010000413.1:0-1731 GCA_049281755.1 Binataceae bacterium (SeqCode) | reverse complement strand
TGTCTATCCCGAGCTGGTTACGCCGAGCTATCCCGGAATCGGGTCGGCCAAGCTGTTCGCACTTTCGCAGCAGGTGATCAACTCGCTCGGCGGATGGAAGATCGTAAACGCCGATGCCAGGACCGGCGTGATCGATTGCGTCTATACTTCGCGGATTCTCCAGTCGCAGGACGATATCCGGATCACCGTTACTTCCAGGAGCGAGATCAACCTGTGCTCGCGCTCGGGTTCGTCGCGTCCCGATTCGACCTCGCTCGGGCGTTATTTCCCCGGCGACTTCGGCGCGAATATCGGCCATATCAAGCAGTTCACCGAAACTCTCGAGCCGATGATGGACGAGGTCTACCAGAAGGAGCAGGAGAAAGAGAACGCCAAGAAGCAGCCCGGGATGCACTGACGCCGCGCATGCGGCTTTGACACACGTATCGCGATCGGTGCAGGTTGAGTGGATATGGCGATGCGCGAAACACAGATCGATTCGCTCGCGAGCTTTCTGGTCCAGGGCCTGATCACCAAGAGCATCCTGAAGCCCAAGGCCGACGAGAAGGATCTGATCGCCTGCGTAGTCGAGCTGATGTCCTCGAACTTCGAGACCGAAGCCGCAATCGACCTCGAGACCGACAACATGGTCGAGGATCTGATGCGCAAGGATTCGCGCCTGGACGGCGAACGCCTGCGCTCGATGATCCGCCAGAAGATCGCGGAAAAAAAAGGCTTCACCCTCTGACGATTCGCGCGGGAGAGAAGAAAAACTCAAGCGGCCACCAAGACACGAAGACACAAAGAAAACAAAGCGGACTTTCCTGCGGGAAAGGTCCGCTTCTTCTTCGTGTCTTAGTGTCTTGGTGGCCGGTTGATTTCTGCCTTACGCGCGTGCGTGCGGCGCGCGGGGATGCTAGATGAAAGATGCGGCCGTATCCGCGCCGCGAGGGATTCTTAAGAGCGTGAAACTCAGCGAAGCACGAATTCTGTTTCTGGCGCGCGAGTCGCTCGCGCGGCTGCGCGACGAAGGCTTGGCCGAAATCGCAAACTTCCCGCTCGCGCTGCGCCAGGGGCGCGAGCTGATCGCCGAATGGAACGAAAAGGGCGACGAGATCGATCAGGTGGTGCGGCGCAAGATCACCTCGATCAAGCGCGGTATCGTCGAGGGCAGCAACGAATGGACCATCCTGTTCCGCCGCTATCGCGATGAGGAACTGCGCAAGCGCGGCCTGTTGCGCTGATGGCGCCGCGTCGCGCTGAAAACTCCTCCGCTCCCATTCCAGGCGATATCGCCGTTCGCGCGCGCCGCAAACTACGAGCCGAAATGCACGGCCTCTTCGCCGCGATGCCGCCCGGGCTCGTGCTCGATATCCCGGCCGGCGGCGGCGCTCAATCCGCCGCGCTCGCGCAGCTAGGCTACAGGGTTTTGTCGGCCGATCTGTTTGCCAACGGACGCGGAACGCCATCGTGGTCGTGGGTCCGCGCCGACGCCAACGGTGCGATGCCGTTTGCCGGCGCCGCGTTCGACTACGTGCTGTGCCGCGAGGGGATTGAGCATCTCGAGGACCAGATGGGCTTCGTCCGCGAATGCGCGCGCGTGCTCAAGCCCGGCGGCAAGATCGTCTTGACGACGCCCAACGTGATGCATCTGGCGGCGCGCGCCAGCGCGTTTCTGACCGGGCAGCGAAACCTGCGCCGCGGACTGGTCAACGAAGTCCAGACCCTGCGCGCGCGCAACGGCTCGCGCCT
>JBAPSR010000412.1:0-2775 GCA_049281755.1 Binataceae bacterium (SeqCode) | reverse complement strand
AGGATGACACAGGGGCCGGCCGCAACTGTGCGCGGGATTATCGCCGTGCGGAGGCGGGCGCGTCGCGACGCGCCCCTACGAATAGAATTGTTTTCGTAGGGGCGGCTCGGGAGCCGCCCGTCTTTCGCTGCTCGGATGGCAGAGCAGCACCCTCACCCGCCGCTTCGCGGCACCCTCTCCCGGAGGGCGAGGGAATGGAGAGTTCCGCGGTCGCCGAAGAAATAGAGAACGTGTCGGGCGCTGTCTGTTAATCGTGGCTCGGCGTGGATTCCGGACCATGCGACAGCGACGGCATGATTTCGTGGGCGAAGCGGCGCAGGGATTCGGTCGAGCCGTTCGGGTTCAGGATTACGTAGGTCACGCCGATATCGCGCAGAGCTTTTAGCTTGGCGGTGATTTCGTTGGCGGTGCCGATTAGGGTGCTCGCGCGCGATGCATCCGAATTCGCGTACGCCAGGATGTGCGAGCCGCCCTGGTGATCGGGCCATCGCGAGACTGACAGGATTCGCTCGTGCTCCTTGTCGTTGCGCTCGTGCGCGGCGCGCTTTTCGGCTTCGTCGCGGGCTACGTACATGTCGCGGGCTACGCAAACCTGGGACGAATCGAAGAGGCGGCCGCGAGATTCAACCTCGGCGCGGTATTGGGACAGGCGCTCGGCGATCATTTCGAGCGAGGCGAACTGATCGAGCATCAGATTGAAGCCGCGCGCTGCCACCTTGCGGATCGAAGGCGCGCTCGCGGCCGCCATCCAGATTGGAGGATGCGGCCGCTGGCGCGGCGGGGGCTCGACTACGATATCGTCGAAGCTCCAGTAGCGGCCGCGATGCGAGAAGCGCTGCTCAGAGGTCGTCCATCCGCGCAGGATTACGTCCAGGGCTTCTTCGAAGCGCGCGTCGGCCTCTTCCAACGGAATCGCGAAGCCCTTGAACTCGCTGTGCCGGTAGCCTTTGCCGATTCCGAAATCGAGGCGGCCTCGGGACATCTGATCGAGCGTCGCGGTCTGCTCGGCGAGAAGGACCGGATTGTGCCACGGCAGCACGATCACCGCGGTGCCGAGACGCAGCGTGCGGGTGCGCGCCGCGAGCCAGGTGAGCAGGGTCAGAGGCGCCGAGACCTGATTCCATCCGGTGAAATGGTGCTCGACCAGAAAGGTGCTGTGATAGCCGAGCGCCTCGGCCTCGAGGTTGAGATCGATGAAATCATGGAAGCCCTGTCCCATGACCGCGCCGGGGCGCGTGCTGCCGGCTTGTGCGCCGCCGAAAATTCCGAATTGCATTGGCTTTTCGTTCATCGCGAACCTTGGCGGTTAGCGTAGCTGAAGACGCGGGCCGAAGCCTGTTTTCTGAGGTGGATGTTCGGCGGAGCAGCACCCTTTCAAGAAAGTCACGATGGAGATGGGCGCCAATAGACCCGAAAGTTTTGAGCCCGCCGAAAAAAGATCGACCTAACACCTACCCTTCCGGCACGGGAAGGGGGCAGAAAAGCGGACCGGCGAATTGAATTTGTTTTCGTAGGGGCGGCTCGGGAGCCGCCCGTCTTCGAGCCTTGGTTTTTCCGGTAGGGCCGATCGCTGGTCGGCCCAAGAGATAGTCTAGAGCTAAAGACACAGGCTAAAGCCTGCGGCACTTAAAACAAAATGAAAACCTGATCCCTGAGCGGAGACGGGCGCGTCGCGCCGCGCCGCTACGAAATCAGATTGAAAGAACGGTCAAACCACCAAGGCACGAAGCCGCGAAGAAAGACACCAAGTCGGATTTTCGTTCATTGGATCCACCCGCGATCCTGGAAGCGGATTTTTAGTTGCTCTGCGATTGCGGCGGCGGTCGCCTTGGCTCTTCCTTCGAGTCCGTTTCTGCCGCTCGCCTCGCTATAGATTTTCGCGCCGCCGACAACGATCAGGCCGACCGGGTTGGCAGTGGCGATCGCGATCGCGGCGGGCACCACCATCCCGGGCGTTTTGTTTCCGGAAGCGGTCAGAGTTCCCGAGCCGAGCTTGCGCCATCCTTGCGGCGTGACCGCGTAGCCTTCCACGACGGTATCCATCTCCGAAGTTCCGGCGCCGAATCCGATCACGAAGCGCTTAACCGCGCTGCCGCCCTGCACCGAGACCAGGTAGCCGCGGATTACGCCGTCGCCGACTTGCGGCGACGATCCGGGTGCGGCCTGTATCGCAGGGAGTCCCATCGCCTGAATATCCGCAACCAGATTGGTGGCGATAAGCTCGCCGAGCTGGCGGCCTTCTTCCAATTCCTCGGCCGTAGGTGGCGTGCTCGGCGCGCCGACCTCGCCACTGATCGAGGAGTTGGCCGGCATGTCGGCCGGGTTGGCGACGAAGTTGTACACCCAGATCTGATTGGGCCGCGCGAGCCCAGGGCTGCTCATCGGTGTCTGTTGAGTGACGTTGGTCGAAGCGCATCCGGCTACGACAACCAGGGCGAGCAGACACAGTGCGATACGGCTTACATACTTCATCACGAATCTCCTCAATTCAAAGGCAGTTCGGCGCAGTTGAATTGCGCTTGCGCCTACTTGATTCAACCACGCGCGAGGTTCAGTTAATGCCCTCGTCGATTACGGCGTCGCGTCGTTCCTCTTCCTTTTGCACCTGTGCGGGAGGCGGCGTCACCGCGATCGTCACTTTATCGATGGTGCCGGTGAATTTGTTGTCGCCTTGTTTGTAGTCTTCGCTCACGGGGGTTCCGAGGTCCTCGCCGACGTCTTCGGTTTCATCGGCGGAGAAGATGAACGGTTGAGTGCGCTCGATTCGGCCGTCGG
>JBAPSR010000411.1:0-4426 GCA_049281755.1 Binataceae bacterium (SeqCode) | reverse complement strand
GACAACCTGGCCGAGCAGGTGCGCGAGGTCACCGGCGGCGCGATGGCCGACGTGGTGATCGTTGGGCCCGGCACCAGCAGGGCTATCGCCACCGGAATCGCGTGCGCGGGCAAGGGCGCGACCGTGGTTCAGTTCACCGCGACTCCGCCGGAAGACGAGCTACTGGTGCGACCGCACGATCTGTATTTCAACGAGACAAGGCTGGTGCCGAGCTACTCGTGCGGACCGGATGAAACCCGCGCGGCGCTGAAGCTGGTCGAGCGCGGAGTCATCAACGCCGCCGAGCTGGTGACGCATCGATTCGCCCTCGCGCAGATCACGCAGGCATTCGCAACCGCGCAGACGCCTGAGTCGCTCAAAGTGATCGTGACTTTCGGCGAGTAGCCGGTCGCGGAAACGGAAATAGAAAAAGGGCGGATACTGTCGTATCCGCCCTTGGCGTCAAACCGTTCTAAACTAAATTACGGAGTGGCTGGCGACGCGCCTGCGTCCGGAGCTGCCGGCGGAGCCGCCGCACCTGCATCCGCACCGCCTGCTGCCGCGCCCGAGTCGGACGCTGCTGCCGCGTGGTGATGGTGATGAACATGGTGCATTTCATGGCGCGGCGCCGAGGACATCGTCTTTGCCGCGATCGCCTCTGCGCGATCAGCCGCCGCCTTCGCATCGCTGGCCGCCTGCTCTACGCGGCTGGCCGCAGCCTGCGCCGAAGCCGACGCCTGCTGAGCCTTCTGGCTCGCCGCTTCCGCCCGTGACGCGGCCGAATCAGCGCGGTTCGCCGCGTTGACCGCGCGCTGCGCGGGATCCGGCTGGTTCGAGCAGCCCGCCACCAACGCAAGGGCCAATGCAGCCCCGGCCAGAGCAACCAGTTTCGAAGATTTTCTCATTAACCCTTCCATTTTTTCCTCCTGGAAATTGCGCGGCGTCCCGAAGTCCACAGGATCAGACAACCGCCGTACGACCTTTGATTTCTCTCAACTCAACCGGAGCTTCTCAGCAACTTTACACTAAGGACTATCGCCACTGCAACGACATTCCTTTGATAAGTGCCCTAAAGAACCCCACATTCCTTCGCTGATTTATTATTCCCGATTACCGTCGAGCGGTAAACCCCTGATTTTTGATCGCGCCTAGAAGTCATCGCCACCGCCAAAATCGTCCATTCCACCCATGCCGCCCATGCCACCCATCCCTCCCATTCCACCCATACCGCCCATGCCTCCCATCCCACCCGGCATCGCCGGAGCGTGGGCCGGTTTCGAGGGCGCCTGCGCTATAGCAACTTCGGTAGTGAGCATTAGCGACGCTGCGCTGACCGCATTCTCGAGCGCGCTGCGGACGACCTTGGCCGGATCGATAACGCCGCTTGCGACCAGATTCTCATATTTCTCAGTGCGCGCGTTGAATCCAAAATCGCCTTTGCCTTCTTTGACCTTGTTGAGCACGACGCTGGGCTCGTGGCCGGCGTTCAGAGCGATCTGGCGCAACGGATCGCTCATCGCGGCCGCCACCAGCTTGGCGCCCTGTTTGCGCTCCTCCGGCAGGCGCAGCGATTCGACCGCGCTCACCGCGCGCACCAGGGCAACGCCGCCGCCGGCGACTATTCCTTCTTCGACGGCCGCGCGCAGCGCATGCACCGCGTCATCGACGCGCGCCTTGCGTTCCTTTAGTTCGACCTCGGTCGCGGCGCCGACCTTGATCACGGCAACGCCGCCGGCGAGCTTGGCCAGGCGCTCCTGGAGCTTTTCCTTGTCGTAGTCGGAAGTGGTGTCTTCGATCTGGCGGCGAATCTGCGCGACGCGCGCTTCGATGTCGGACTTCTTGCCAGTGCCGCTGATGATCGTGGTGTTGTCCTTGTCGATTATCACGCGGCGGCATCGTCCGAGGAGCTTCGAGTCGATATTCTCGATCTTCATGCCCAGCTCTTCGGCGATAACCGTGCCGCCGGTCAGAATCGCGATATCCTCGAGCATCTCCTTGCGCCGATCGCCGAAGCCCGGCGCCTTGACCGCCGCGACTTTGAGCGTGCCGCGCAGCTTGTTCACCACCAGCGTCGCAAGCGCTTCGCTTTCGACATCCTCAGCGATAATCAGCAGCGGACGTCCGCCATGCACGATACTTTCCAGCAGCGGCAGCATCTCGCGCAGGTTCGAGAGCTTCTTGTCGTGCAGCAGGATGAGCGGTTCCTCGATCTCGCAGGTCTGCCGCTCCGGACTGGTGATGAAATAGGGCGAAAGGTATCCGCGGTCGAAGCGCATCCCTTCGGAATGCTCGAGGATCGTATCGAGTCCGCGCGATTCCTCGACCGTGATGACGCCTTCCTTGCCAACTTTGTCCATCGCATCGGCGACGATTTTGCCGAGCTCTTCGTCGCCGTTGGCGGAAACCGTCGCGACCTGCTGCATCGTGGCGTGATCCTTGACCGGACGCGCGCTGGCCGCAATCGCCTCGACCGCTTTTGCGGCCGCCGCTTCCATCCCGCGCTTCAGATCGATCGGCGCGAAGCCCGCGGCGAGCAGCGCAACTCCCTCGCGCACCATCGCGCGCGCGAGCACGGTGGCGGTAGTGGTGCCGTCACCTGCGACGTCGGAAGTCTTTTGCGCGACTTCGCGAATCAGCTTCGCGCCCATGTTCTCGAAACGATCTTCGAGCTCGATTTCCTTGACCACCGTCACGCCGTCCTTGGTCACAAGGGGAGCGCCGAAGCTGCGCTGGATCATCACGTTGCGGCCCTTGGGCCCGAGCGTTACGCACGCGGCGTCGGCGACGATATTGGTCCCGGCAACGATTCCGCGGCGGGCGCGCTCGTGCAGCTCAACCGTTTTGGCTGGCATCAGATTTATTCTCCATCAGATAGTCCATCGTGTAGTTAAGTTCGGAAAACGCAGGGCCGCCGACTTTGCGATTGGGCGCGATGCGCGCCGATCACAAAATTAAGCAGCCACCGGCGCATTGCAAGAGTATCTCTCTTTATGTGCTCCGCGGGGCATGCAAGGATAGATTTTTGGAGGGTCATGGTGTTGGCAAAAGTATCACAAAGACATCTTAAATTTTCTCGCGGCCGCGCGATGCTCGCAATCGGTTTGTGCGGCGCTGTGGGCGCCGCGACGTTTGCCGCGGCTCCGGCCGCGTTCGCGGCCGCTTTCACTGCGCAACATCATCTCCGACTGGCGCAGGACGCTTCCTCATCCGGTGACCAAGCGGAAGTTCCGCCCGAGCAGGTCGAGAAATACATCGCGATCTACAAAGCCACACAAGCCAACCACAGTCTGACGGTCGAGCAGGCGGCGGCTCAGCAAGGGCTGAGCGTCGCGCAGTTCCGCACGCTCGAAGGCAAGATCGAGCGCGACGACGCATTGCGCGCACGAGTCCGCAAGGCGCTCAGAAACAGCGCCAGCAATTCGACCGGGCCCTGAATCTTAAATTGCGGCACCGGCGCGGACGGCCCGGCAAGATTCATCAAAGTGAAGTGGCGGAAGGATCATCCTTCCGCCACTTCGCACTCAAACGATCTAAGACTACTTGGTGACCGAGGTCGAGAAAGCCGCCTCGAGACGCGACACCGCGTCATTCGCCCTGCGCACTGAATCTTCAGCGCCACTGGCCGCGTCTTCAGCCTTCTTGGCGGCGGCGTCGGCCTGAGCCGCGGAAGCCTCAGCCGAATTGGCCGCAGCTTCGGACTGGGTCGCGTCCGCTTCAGCCTTGTCACTGGCCGCGTTGATGGTCTTCATGTCCGGTCCGCAAGCGCTCAAGAACGCCACGGCTGCCAGAACTCCGAGCAAAGTTGCCAACCTTTTCATTCAGAAATCCTCCTACCAGTTCCAGTCCAACCGCCAGTCCCGGTTTTATTCCGCTGTCGAACGCGTTGGAAAAATCCTAGGGTCCGTCGAACACACCCTGAAATAGTTACAAATCGTTTTGACCAACGCAAGACTGAAAGATCTCTGGGGGACAAATGCCGATGGATTAGCCAACCTGTTTCAAGGCCGGTTGACAGACAAAACATCCTACAGTTATCGTTCGATTAGCGAGCCTTCACGGCTTCGAGACTTCGGTAGAACTTCACAGTGCTTTCATTGAAATGAGGTTGGGGTCCAGCGGATGTCAACGATTATCACCAGCGAATGCATCAATTGCGGCGCCTGCGAGCCGGAATGCCCTAATACCGCGATCTACGCGGGCGCAGTCGAATGGGAGCTAAACGGTGCGATAAGCCCCGCGATCGCGCAGGATATTTTTTATATCGTGCCGGCCAAATGCACCGAATGCGTCGGCTTTCACGATCATGAAGCCTGCGCCGCGGTATGCCCGGTAGATTGCTGCGTGCCCGACCCGGCCAATCCTGAGACCGAAGCCGTTCTGCTCGCACGCGCGCGCGTGCTTCATCCCGAGGAGACTTTCGCCGACGACGCGCCCTCGCGCTTTCGCA
>JBAPSR010000410.1:0-10053 GCA_049281755.1 Binataceae bacterium (SeqCode) | reverse complement strand
GCGCAAGGTATGCCGCTTCTGCGCCGACAAGACATTGAAGGTCGATTACAAGGACGTGCGCACGCTGGGCAGCTTTATCACCGAAGGCGGCAAGATTGTTCCCAGCCGCACCTCGGGCAATTGCGCCAAGCATCAGCGCCAGCTCGCAATCGCGATCAAACGCGCGCGCGTGCTCGCGCTGCTCCCGTTCTCGACCTTGGGAGTCTGACGGAGCATCCGTGACGCGCAAAGAAATAATCGGGATGACCCGGGCGAGCGCCCTGGCAGCGGCGCTGTTCATCGCCGGCGGCCTCATCCCGTTTTTCGGCGCCTTTGCGGTGTTGTTGTCGCCGCTGCCGATCCTGCTCTATGCGGTCGGCCGAGTTCGGGCCGAACTGCGCGTTACGATCGCCGTCGCGTTAGCTGCGGTGCTGATCGCAATCGCGGGTGGACTTCAGGGCGCGGGCGGCTACCTGCTCAGCTTTGGCCTGGCCACGGTGGTGATGGTCTGGATGCTCGAGCGGCGCCGCCCGTTCGAGATGATCGTGATCGCGGGCGCAGGCGCGATGCTGGTCGTCGCGGCGCTTGCGGCGCTCGCGATGTTCGGTACTCCGGCCGGGATCGCGAACGCAGTTCAGGCGCAGCTTGCGATTGGGATGGCGCACGGACAGGAGATGTATCGCGCGATGGGGATGCCCAACGCGCTTCCGGCGGACACGCAGACGGAGCTGCTCAGCGTGATCATGCGAATCTCACCGGCGCTCGCCGCGACGCTGGCAGGGTTCGCGATGCTGGTAAACCTGCGCCTGTTCTGGCGCTGGAGCGGCAAGACCAGGCTCACCTATCCGCTGTTCGCCGATCTCTCCAAGTGGTCGGCGCCGGAATGGCTTATCTGGGGTCTAATTGCGACCGGGTTCGGGATGCTGGCTCCCATCCGCGCGATCAGCGATATCGCGCTCAACGGCTTCCTGCTGTTCGCGGCCGTCTATTTCTGCCAGGGACTCGCGATCATGGGCTTTTACTTCCAGTCGCTGTCCGTGCCGGTAATTGTGCGCGGCGTGATTTATTTCATCACGATCGTTCAGCCGGTAGTGGCGGCGGTGGTCTGCGTGGCCGGAGTTTTCGATATGTGGATCGATTTTCGGCGGCTCAAGCCGCCGCGTCAGGAAGCCGGCAACTACGGGGATTTTCTCTAAACGGGGCGCGCGAGCGAGGCGCTAACAAGCTATGAATGTGCAACTGATTCTCAACGAAGACGTTCCCAATCTCGGCCGCACCGGCGACGTGGTCAAGGTCCGCGCCGGTTTTGCACGCAACTATCTGCTGCCGCGCGCGCTCGCGGTCGAGGCGAACCCACGCAACCTGCGCGCCTTCGAGCATCAGAAGGCGACCGCGATGGTCAAGCGGGAGCGGCAGAAGACTCTCTCGATGACGATCAAGGAGAAGATCGAAGCGATCGTCCTCGAAATAAAGGCGCGCGCCGGAGAGGAAGGCAAGCTGTTCGGTTCGGTCACCAATATCGATATCGAACGCGCGCTGCGCGCCCGGGGCTTTGACCTGCAGCGGCGCAAGATCATCCTTCCCGAGCCGATCAAGGCGCTCGGCGATTTCACGGTCCCGATCAAGCTCGACGCGGAGGTTGAGGCGAGCTTGAAGTTACAGGTTGCGGCGGAATGAGGCTTTGCCCGATATGATCAAACTCTACGACTTCCTGTCCTGCCCTTATGGCCAGAAGGTGCGAATCGTGCTGGCCGAAAAGAGTCTCACCTACGACCTCGTGACGGTCGATCTCGCCGGCGGGGAGCATCGCAAGCAGGAATTCCTGCGGCTCAACCCGTTCGGCCGCGTGCCGGTGCTGGTGGACGACGACACCACGATCTATGACTCGACGATCATCAACGAGTACCTCGAGGATGAATACCCGGAACCCCCGGTCCTGCCGGCGGTCGGCTCAAGCGCGATGCGCTCGCGTGCGCGCACGTTCGAGGACTTCGCCGATACTTCCTTTACCCCGCAGGTCGGCCAGTTGATTTCAGAGGTCGCCAAGCCCGAGGCCGAACGCGACCAGAACCGGATCCAGCGCCTGCATCAGGGCGTCGAGCGCGTGCTCATCTACCTTGAGCAGCAACTCCAGGGACAGCAATTCCTGGCCGGCGAATTTTCGGTGGCGGATATCGCATTCGCGCCGCGCCTGCTGGTGCTGCCGCATCTGGGGATCGACACGATCGGCAATCATGCGCAGGTCGATGCGTGGCTCAAGCGGATGCTCGAGCGGCCCAGTATCCGCAATCTGGCGGGGCTCGAGGCCGATCCGGTGGCGACGGGCTGATCGAAAGAAAAATCCACAAAGATTTCACTCGTCGAGCGGGCGGCGCCAAAACGGCGCCGCCCGTTTGTCTTTGCGGTATCTGCGAATCGGTTCTCACATGACGCCCTGACCGTTTGATCACGCTTGATCAGTAATCGCGCTTTGCGTTATTACTCGCCCGACGTGCTCGATCCCGCTATCCAGTACCTGCTCGCGATTGCGTTTGCGGCGATATTCGCCGGATCCGCCGCGGCGAAGTTCGTCGATCTCGATCTGTTCGAGGGCGCGGTCGCGAACTATCGTTTGGTACCCGAATGGCTCGAGCAGCCGATTGCATGGGCGGCGCCGCTTTGCGAATCCGCCTGCGCCGTGGGCCTTCTGTTCGATGCGACGCGAGCTGCGGCGGCTGCCGTTCTGATGGTTCTGCTCGCCGGGTTCAGCGGCGCGATCGCGGTTAACCTCTTGCGGGGACGGCGCGATATCGATTGCGGATGCTTCGGACCTGCGCTCAGGCAGGAGCTGGACGCCTGGCTGCTGGCGCGCAATTTCGCGCTGATAAGCGTAGCGTTCCTGCTCGAGCTTCCGCCGGTGCCGCGCGCGCTCGGGTCCGTGGATTTTGTGACGATCGCTTGCGGCGCCGTGACCCTGATGATCCTGTATTTAAGCGCCAATTACGCGATCGCTAACGCACCGCGCACGCGCGCGCTCGAGATGCTTTGATAGTTTAGAAAGATGTCGCACGCGCTCCTCATATCGCAGATCGTTCTGTGGATCCTGATGCTGGTGATGGCGGGATTGCAGCTCGCGCTGCTGCGCCAAATCGGCGTGTTGCACGAACGGATCGCGCCGATGGGCGCGCTCACGATCGACAAGGGCCCCAAGGAAGGCGAAGCCGCGCCGGTGTTCGAGCTGACCGATCTGCGTAGCCGCCCTGTGATGATCGGCGGCCCGAACGCGCGCGGACTTGGCACGCTGCTGTTTTTTCTTTCGCCGACTTGTCCGGTGTGCAAGAAGATGCTGCCGATTCTTAAGTCGCTCGGCGCGTCCAACGAACAGCCGTTGCAGATATTTCTCGCCAGCGACGGCGAGCGTGACGAGCACGAACGCTTTGTAGCCGCGCACAATCTCGGCGATTTTCCTTACGTGCTTTCCCAGGAACTCGGCATGACCTATCGCGTCGCCAAGCTGCCATACGCGGTATTGATCGACGAGGCCGGAATCGTGCGCGCCAAGGGCCTGATCAACACGCGCGAGCATCTGGAGAGCCTGCTCGAAGCCAAAGAACGCAAAGTTGCCTCAATCCAGGAATATCTGCACGCGACGCACCAGCACGCCAGTCCGCCAGTTACGCCGTCGAGATGAAGCCCGGGAGAAATCGGTGGTCAATCCTGATCGCAATTGTGCTGATGCTGACGCTCGGTGGGATGGCTCGCGCCTCGGGCGCGAGAGTGTTTGCCGCCAACTGCGCTGTCTGCCATCAGAGCAATGGGCAGGGAGTGCAGGGAACCTATCCTTCGCTGGCCGGCACGGTCGGCAACTACGTTCATACCCAGGCCGGACGCGCGTACCTGGTGCAGGTGGTTTCGTTCGGGATGAACGGAGCGATCGTGTCGCACGGCGCGCAGTACAACGGATTCATGCAGCCGTGGACGCAGCTCAGCGACGCGGATATCGCGGCGGTGCTGAACTATATCCTGACCAGCTTCAACCCGAAGATTCTGCCTGCCGATTTCAAACCCTACACCGCCGCCGAGGTCAAGCATCTGCGCGCTACGCATCTGAGCTTCGATCAGGTGCGCGCCGAACGCGACGCGATCGTGACGCCCGCAGGCGCAGGCGCAGGCGCCGGTGCGAGTGCGCCGTCCGCGATGAAGGCGCACTAGCGATGCGACGCGCCTTAGCGATAGTTACGGCTGCGCTTGCGGTCGCTATGGCTGCGCCGCTCGCGTCGCGGGCGGAATCGCCGGCGGAGCTATACACGCTCAACTGCTGGGGATGTCACGGCGCGGGAGCCAAGGGAATTCCGGGCACCGTGCCGCGCCTGGCGCATTCGATGGGTTACTTTCTGCGGATTCCTGAGGGACGTGCCTATCTGGTGCAGGTGCCCGGAGTCGAAAATTCGGCGCTGGATGACGCGCAGACCGCGACGATACTCAACTGGATGCTCGATACGTTTAGCCACGCCGAGCTGCCGCCGGACTTCAAACCCTACACCGCGGCGGAGGTGAAAACCCTTCGCGCGCATCGGCTCCAGAGCGTGATCGATACGCGCCGTGCGCTGGCGAAAAAGCTCGCAGCCCAAGGCTGCAGTATCGCCGCGATGGGACCGCCCGCGCGGTAGCCGTCTGAGCGGAGTCGTCGATGAAGAAATTTCCAGAGAAATTTTTGTGGGGCACCGCCACCGCAGCCCATCAGGTCGAAGGCGGCAACTCGAACAGCGATTGCTGGCTGCTCGAACACGTGAAGCCGACCCCGTTCGTCGAGCCCTCGGGCGACGCTTGCGATCAGTATCATCGCTATCGCGACGATATCGCGCTGCTGGCAGGGCTGGGCTTCAACTCGTATCGCTTCAGTATCGAATGGGCGCGCGTCGAGCCCGAACCCGGTGAATTCTCGGCTGCCGCGCTCGAGCATTACCGCCGCGTCCTCGCCGCGTGTCATGAGAATCGGATCGCGCCGATGGTGACGCTGCATCATTTTACCAGCCCGCGCTGGATCGCGGCGCAAGGCGGATGGGAAGCTGCGGGCACTGCGGACCTGTTTGCGCGCTACTGCGAGCGCATCGCACGCGAGCTGGGCGATTTGATCTCGGCTGCGTGCACGATCAACGAGCTCAATGGGGTGCAGATGCTCCAGACAACCGGCCTTATTGCGCCGGACGAGAAGATCGCGCATTCGCGATGGCGCACGGCCGCGGCGCGGGTCGCGGGAGTCGCACCCGATGAGTTTTCCGCGTTCCCATTCTGCACCAGGTCGATTTGCCGCGACGTGATGCTGCGGGGGCATCGGCTAGGTGCGCAGGCGCTGCGCTCGGGCCGCGGCAAGTTTCCGATCGGGATGACGATCGCGATGGAAGAATACGAGGCTGCGCCCGGTGGAGAGGCGCTGCTCGATGCGGTGCTGGCGGCCGAGGCGCCTTTCCTTGAAGCCGCGCGCGGCGACGATTTTATCGGGGTGCAGAATTACACCCGCCAGCGCCTTGGGCCGAAGGGGCGCTTTGCTCCGGAAGCCGGCGTCGAGCTGACCCTGATGGGCTACGAATTCCGGCCGCAGGCGCTCGCGGCGGCGATTCGGCGGGCGGCGGCGGGCGCGCCGAAGGTTCCAATAATCGTGACCGAAAGCGGAATCGCCGCGGCCGACGACTCGAGGCGAATCGCGTTTATCGACGCCGCGCTCGACGGGGTTCTCGGATGTATTGGCGACGGAGTCGACGTCCGTGGGTTCATCTACTGGTCGATGCTGGATAACTATGAGTGGCTATTGGGGTACCGTCCGACCTTTGGCTTGATCGCAGTCGATCGCGCGACGCAGCGGCGAATTGTGCGCCCGAGCGCGGAGCACCTGGGCCGAATCGCGCGGGCGAACGCGATCGACGTTGGGAAAGAATATAACAGTAACTTACTATAACAGGAGTAACTAATGAGCACACAGGAACGCTATCAACTGCCGCTGGACGGACTGGAATGGGTAGTGCCGGGCAAATTTGATTCCGCCTTCAAGTGGGAATACGAAGACGGCAGCGAATCACTGCGCCGCTTGTACGAGAAGGGCAAAAACCTGCAATGGAACGCGACCAACCGGATCGACTGGTCGCAAAATCTCGACCCTGAGAATCCGGAAGAGATGCCCGACGAGGCGCTATCGATCTTCGGTTCGGAAGTCTGGAACCGGATGAACGCCAAAGAGCGCGCCGAGCTGCGCCGCCATGATCAGGCCAATAACCTGTCGCAGTTTCTGCACGGAGAGCAGGGCGCACTCATCTGCACCGCGAAGATCGTCCAGCAGGTGCCCAATATCGATGCCAAGTTTTACGCCGCAACGCAGGTGATCGATGAGGCGCGCCACGTCGAGGTCTACTCGCGCCTGCTGCACGAAAAATTCGACATCGTGTATCCGATTACTCCGCCGCTAAAATCGCTGCTCGAGGGAATCATAAGCGATTCGCGCTGGGACATGACCTACCTCGGGATGCAGGTGCTGATCGAGGGGCTCGCCCTTGCCGCCTTCGCCGGAATTCGCGACATGGCGAAGAATCCGCTTGCTGCCGCGGTTAATGCTTACGTGATGCAAGATGAGGCGCGTCACGTCGCTTTCGGACGCCTGGCGCTGCGCGAGTACTATCCGCATCTCAGCCAGAAGGAGCGCGACGAGCGCGAAGAGTTCGTGGTCGAGGCGTGTTACACGATGCGCGATCGGTTCAATTCGCAGGATGTTTACGAGCGTCTCGGCTTGCCGGTCAAGGAATGTATCGAGTGGGAGGAAAACTCCGAGGGGATGCAGCAGTTCCGCGCCGGACTTTTCACCCGGATCGTCCCGGCGATCAAGGATATCGGACTGTGGGGTCCCAAGGTGCAAAAGGCTTATACGGATATGAACGTGCTCGCGTTTGCGCAGATCGATTCGGCGGCGCTGAGCGCCGAAGATGAACGCGTAGCGCTCGAGTTCGACCAGCGCCGCCAAAGCGTCTAAGGAGCGGGGCGCATTAGTGAGTGGGCGCGCTTGCCGAAGCGGCCGCCGCGGGGCTCACGTAGTCCTGGAGCCAGATGAGGCGCCCGCCGGTTGTATGCACCGTCGTGCCGAGCGCCTGGCAGGACTGCGTGTCGCCCGACTTGCACGCGGTCTGTGCGTCGGCGAGCTGCGAATCGACGCGCCAGAAGCCCGCGTCCGGCCATGGCGCCTGCATATCGGTGCAGGCAACCTTGTTGCCCGCGGCGCACAGCGGCCTCAGTTGCGAGTAGATGACCGCGAGCGATTGGCACACGTGCTGATCGCCGCGGTCGCACTTTTTTGCCGCCAGCGCCTGACATGAGGGCATATCCCCGGACTGGCACTTGATGGTGGTTTTTGAGTCCGCTGGGCTGACGCAGTCGATCTCGCCCGCGTTGCACTGTCTCAATATCTCCGCCTGCTGAGCAGCCGCAGGCGACTTATGCCAGCATCCGGGAAGGACGGCGACAATCGCCGTGAGGATAATCAGCCCGGTAATCGTGCGCCGCGTGATCCAGATTCGCTCCATATAGATTTGATCGCTTGCGAAGCCTCGGATTTCAAGACGTTGCCCCGGTCAGACTCCGATTGCGAGTCGTCTTGCGGTGGCTGGCGGATTACGGGAGATTGTCGGATGGCGCGCCGGCCATATCGCGTTCGATTCCCAGACGGGTCGCGGAAAAGGCCGGTACCGGCCGCGAAATAACCAATCAGGACCACTCATACATGCGATTCACGCTAACAATTGGCCGGACAATCTTGACAGGTGCGATTGCGATCATGCTTGCCGCCGTCCCGGCCTTCGCCCAAAACGCCAGCCCGACGCCGATTCCCGGGCCCAAGCTGCCGCCGGGCATTCACTTCCCTCCGGTTCGTCCGATGCCGCCTGCCAAGCGGCCGGTTGCGGAGCCTGCGTCGACTCCCGTGCCGATGTTCCCGCCGACGCCCGCCCAGCTCAAATTCGCCGACGCTTATGTCAAAGCGGTGAATGGCGGCGACGCCGTGGCCTTTCGCAAGCTGATTGCACCCAAAGCGCTGGCCTGCTTCAACAAGAAGAACGAGATTTTCCTCGACGAGTGGATCGAACGCCAGTTGAAAGATCAGATTGCACCGTCGTACAAGATCACGATCGAGGAACTCGATCCTACTGACATGGGCAAGTCGCATTTGTTCACCTTGCCGGTCATGCCGACTCATCAGCTCGACATCAGCACTATCCTTAACGGTCAAGCGGTCACGATCGGCAGGCCAATCGCCTACCATGGCGGACAATGGTACGAGATCGCGCCGTGTCCGACCGACCTGGGAGTGCGTCATTCGATCCTCCGCCAGCAGCACTTCGCGGATCAGCAAAAGAAGACAGAGAAGCTTTACAATTCACTTTCGCCGGCCTTCAAGAAAAACCTTTACCAGCTCCTGCTCCAGAACAAGATGGCGCAGGCGTGCCAACAGACCAGCATCCAGTTGAAGGTTGACTCGGCAACCGGATGCCGCGTCGCGCAAGTGCTGCAAACCGCGATGAACCAGGCGTTTGCGAAGGAAGGTGCGCCGCATCCGTCGGCGGCTGCCGCGTCATCGCCGGCGCAGACACCCGCTCCGAAAGGATCGTCGCCCAAGTGAAGCTCGGACTTCATCTTCCACAGATCGGCGCCGCGCACGAGAATCTGGCCGCGGATATTGCCCGGATCGCCGCGCGCGCAGAGAACGCGGGTTACGCCTCATTGTGGGTCAGCGACCATTTGCTGACCCCAGCCGCGGGCGCATCGATCGCCGCCGTCGAGATCATGGAGCCGATCGTCACACTTGCTTATGCCGCCGCAGTGACGAAAACCATCCGCCTCGGGACCAGCGTGATCGTGGTGCCCTATCGCGGCGCGATTCATCTCGCCAAGGAACTGGCGACGCTCGATCTGCTCTCGGGCGGCCGCGTGATCGCGGGTCTGGCCAGCGGATGGCTCGAGCCGGAGTTCCGCGCGCTCGGTGCTCCCTACGAGCGCCGCGGAGCATACACCGATGAGGCGATCGGCCTGATGCGCGCGTGCTGGGCAAGCGAGGCGCCCGAGTTCGCGGGCGAGTTTTTCAAGCTCTCGGGAATGCGCTTCGGCCCCCGTCCAAGCGCCGGGAAGATTCCGCTCTGGATCGGCGGAATCAGCCGCCGCGCGATTCGCCGCGCGCTTGAGCTGGGCGACGGATGGCATGGCACGCGGATGAAACCCGAGCAAGTCGCCGTGCGCCTCGGATGGCTGCGCGAGGGCGCAGCGCGTATCGGCCGGAACCTGACAGGCTTCGCGCTGTCGCATCGCGTCTATATCGGCTTTGCCGACAAATGGACCGAGACCGGGGGCTACGTCGAGGGAATTCTCGCGCCGCCGGCCGAGCTTGCGCAATATCTCAACCGGTACGCGGAACTGGGAGTCGGCGAGCTGCTGATCACACCGCTTGCGGGTCCGCGCGCGCTCGACGGATTCCTCGATCGGTTCGATCGCGAGGTTCGTCCCGGCCTCAGCTAAGTGCTCGCGATCCGCCTTTGATTGTCACTGACTCCTTGTACGCGCCTATTTCAGACTCTAAACTGCCAAACATCGCGTCGCTCGAATACGAAGAAAATGGTCGCGCAGAACGACCTTCGCAAGAGTCGCCCTTATGAGCATCGACAAGCACGCCAATCTTCCGGCTGGCGCTATCGTAGTGGCAGCCGAAGGCCAGATCTCGTGCAACCTGGACGGGCAGGCGGCGATCCTGAATCTTAAGAGCGGGGTCTACTACGGCCTGGACGAGGTTGGCGCGACGGTCTGGGACTTGATCGCGAGTCCCCGCCGCGTTGGCGAGATTTGCGACGCGTTGATGCAATCCTACGAAGTTGATGCGGCGCAATGTAATCGCGACTTGGCTGTATTGCTGAGCGAGCTGGAAGATCACGGCCTCATCAAGGTGACCGATGCCGCGGCTGGTTAAATTTGCCCGTCTGCGGGGTAGTGAACGTGCTCTCATAGCGCGCGGATGGACCGAAGTCGCCCTGATGCGCGTGGCGACGTGGACGCTGCCATACAGCCGGGTGC
>JBAPSR010000409.1:0-10880 GCA_049281755.1 Binataceae bacterium (SeqCode) | reverse complement strand
CGTCCGTATCTGGCGCCGGTGAAGACCTTGCGGATTTGCGCGTGACATTTGCCTCGGGCCGTCTCGCACGGGCGCATCTGTCGTGGCGCGGCCCGGTGCGCAGAACTTCGGCCATGATCTACGGCGAGCTGGGGATGCTTGAGATCGAAGGCGATCGCGTGATGTTTACCGATCGCTCCGGACGTCGCGACGATCTCTCAGTTACGGATATTCCCGACGACTCCTACCACTTCGCATGGTTCGCCAAAATGGCCGAGGAGTTCGAGCGCGCGGTCCGTGCAGGAGCGGGTTGCACCGGCGCTCGCATCAATCTGGCCGAGGCCCGCGCTGCGATCGCCATGACCGTGGCAGGGCGCGAATCGGCCTTAAATGCTGGAGCGACCATTCAAATTGCATCGTGATCGCGGGAAGAGGCGGTACGCATAGACACTGCTTAGCTATATATAGCACTACTTGCGATATCGGTCAGGATTTATTTCCTGACCGATCGGACTGGCGGTCTTGAATCTCGAAATATCTGCCGCTAAGGTGTTCGCTTGACCGACAGGTTAGCGGACTCTGCGGTCCGATTAACGTGCGTTCACAGTCGAGCCGAACAAAAGAAGGGGCGAGCGTTTTCGCATCGATATGAGCTTATCTCAGGCAAAGGTTGGCGCGACCGAAATCCGCGCCGGATCGCAGGACTCACGCGACGAAATCTTGAAGGCCGCGATGCATCTGTTCGCGAGCCGGGGGTTTCACGAGACCTCGATGTCGGAGGTTGCGCGCGAAGCGCGGGTCAGCAAAGCGCTAATCTTCTGGCACTTCAAGACCAAGGAAGAGCTGTTCGTCGCGGTGCTGAACCGGCTGCTCGAGCCGTACTTTATCGACTTTGCCGAAGAGGCCGGAGCGCTCGACGAGCGCGCGCAGATCCAGAAGCTGGTCGAGTTTTACCTGCTGTTCGTGCGCGACAATGCGAGCTCGGTGCGGTTCTTTATCGCGCAGATGCTGCACGACCAGCACTTTGCCGAGGGGTTGAGCGATCAGGTATTGAAGCTCTATTCGGGCTACCGGGCGATGCTGGTGGAGTTGATCACGCGCGGGCAGGAGCGAAACCTGTGCGCACGCCGCTTCACTCCGGAATCGGCGGCGGGATTCCTGCTCTCGGCGCTCAACGGCATTCTGATCGAGCATCTGTTTTTGCAGAACCGTCCGCTCGATCCCGAGACCGCGGTAGCGATGGTCGCGGGATGGCTGTTCCCAGACGAGATCAAGACCGAGACTGCCGGCGGCAAAGCCGTCGCCTGAACTTTTTTTCCCGATCCCGGGGGAGTGCTGACTGATATGCGGATGCCACTCAAGCAACTGATCGATCTGGGCCGTTACATGCGATCGAAGAAGCGCAGCGGGGAAAAATACTTTCCGCTGGTGCTGATGCTGGAGCCGCTGCACGCGTGCAATCTGGCCTGCGTCGGATGCGGCCGGATCGTCGAGTACAAAGACTCGATTCGCGACATGATGCCGCTGGAAGAGGCGCTCGCCTCGGCGCAGGAGTGCGACGCTCCGCTGGTCTCGATCTGCGGCGGCGAGCCGCTGATGTACAAGCATATCGTGCCGCTCACGAAGGGTCTTATCGAGGATCAAAAGCGCCATGTGATGATCTGCACCAACGCGATTTTGCTCGAGCGTTTCGTCAAGCAGGTCGCGCCGTCGCCTTACTTAAGCTTCAACCTGCATCTGGACGGGATGCGTGCGACCAACGATCGGGTGACCGATCGCGTCGGCCATTTCGATATCGTGATCAAGATGGTCAAGATGCTCAAGGACAAGGGCTACCGCGTTCAGACCAACACGACGGTCTTCCGCGAGACCACCTCCGACGAGCTCGAGGAGATGGTCAAATACCTGGGCGGTCTGGGCGTGGACGGGATGTTGCTCAGCCCGGGCTATCATTACCAGGTGCTGACCAACGACGACCTGTATCTGCAAGGCGACGAGAGCGTCGCGAAGTTCCGCAAGGTGCGCGATCTCTCGCACGACTACAACATCATCAACACGCCGATCTATCTCGACTTCCTGGTCGGCGAGCACGATCTGACGTGCAGCCCGTGGACCACCGTCACGCGAAATCCGCGCGGATGGAAGGGGCCCTGCTACCTGATCACCAACGGGCACTACAAGACCTTCGCCGAGATGCACGAAAAGACCGACTGGGAGTTTTACCGAACCCGCCAGGATATCCGCTGTAAAGACTGCAAGATGCATTCGGGTTTCGAGGGCACGGTCGCGATGGAATTCGGCAAGAATCTCAAAGATTCGTGGCGGATGGTTCGGCATTACATCGCCTGAGCGAAAACTGACGCGGCGCTGCGCTGCGGCGCAGCGCCCTGGCGAGGTGCGCGCATCCGATCGATGCGCGTCGCCTTTGCGGCTCGTAAGCTTCCGGAAACAACGTGTTTGATCTCAACCGCTATCTGATAGAGCGTGCCGAATTGGTGCAAAACGCGCTCGACGGCGCGATCCCTTCCGGCGATGGTGCGGACTCGCGCCTGTTCGAGGCGATGCGCTATAGCCTGCTCGGCGGCGGCAAGCGTCTGCGCCCGATCCTCGCGCTTGCAGCCTGCGAGGCTGTTGGCGGCGCGCCCGAGGCCGCACTCGGTCTCGCATGCGCGGTCGAGATGATTCACACCTATTCGCTGATTCACGACGATCTGCCGTGCATGGACAATGACGATCTGCGCCACGGCCATCCGACCAATCACAAGGTCTATGGCGACGCGATCGCGACGCTGGCCGGTGACGCGCTCGTGACCGACGCGTTCAAGATACTCGCGCGCTCGGCGCTTTCCGGCGTACCGGTCGCGCGCGTGCTGGCGACCGTCGCCGAGCTCGGCGAAGCCGCGGGCTCGGCCGGGATGGTCGGCGGACAGGTGATCGACATCCTTAGCGAACGCAAACGGCTCGGACTGGACGAGCTGAAGCTCCTGCACAGCAAAAAGACCGGCGCGATGTTCCGCGCGTCGATCGTGGGCGGTGCTCGCCTCGGTGGTGCTACCGACGCGGAGCTCGAAGCGCTCGACGAATATGCGCGCGCTCTCGGCCTGGCGTTCCAGGTCGTGGACGATTTGCTGGATATCGAAGCCAGCACCGAACAGATGGGCAAGCGCACCGGCAAGGACGAAGCCGCGGGCAAAAATACCTTTCCCGCGCTTCTTGGACTCGAGGAGTCGCACGGCTTCGCGCGGGAGCTTGAACGCCGCGCGCACGACGCGCTGTCCAGCTTCGGCACGCGCGCACAAGCGCTGCGCGAGATCGCGACCTTTGTCGTGGAGCGCAGCCGATGAGCCACGCTGCTGCCGCAATTCCCGCTTACCGGGAGCATCCGCGCCAGGCGATGCTGCTCGCGCCGGGCACGATCGAGTTGCGCGATTTCAAGCCAGGAACTCCGGGTCCGGGCGAGATTCTGCTTCAGGTGCGATGCGCGCTAAGTTGCGGCACCGATCTTAAAACCTGGCGCCGGGGGCATCCGCTGTGGAAATTTCCGATGGCGTTCGGCCACGAGTTCTCCGGCGTCGTCGCTGAAGTTGGCGCGAATGTGGATGGGTTCAAACCCGGCGACGAAGTGATGGCCGCGCCGACCGCGCCGTGCGGTGCGTGCTTCTTCTGCGCCCGCGGCCAGGAAAATTTGTGCGAAGGCGCGCTCGGCCGGATGCTGCATGGCGCGTACGCGGACCTGATCCTGCTGCCGGCGCATATTGTCGCTCGCAACACCTTTATCAAGCCTCCGGAGCTTGCGTTCGAGGAAGCGGCGTTGCTCGAGCCGCTGGCGTGCGTGGTTCATGCGCACGCGATGGCGCGCCCGGAAAAATTTGAAACCGCGATGATTATCGGCGCGGGCGCGTTCGGAATGTTACACATGATCGCGTTGCGCGCCGCCGGGGTGCGCGAAATCGCAGTCGCGGGACGCGGCGCCGCGCGGCTTAAGTGGGCCGCTGAGCTTGGCGCCGAGTGCGTGATCGACGTCGATCATCAGGACGCCGCGGCGGAAACCGCGAAGCTTAGCGGCGGTGTTGGACCCGACCTCGTGATCGAATGCACCGGGCAGCCTGTCGGCTGGGCCGACGCTTTCGCACGCGTGCGCCGCGGCGGCCGCGTGGTATTCTTTGGCGGATGCGCGCCGGGCACAACGCTCAGCGTGGATACGCGGCGGATGCATTACGACAACCTGACCCTGCTCGCGCCGTTTCATTACCGCCCGCGTGACGTCCGCGCTGCGTACGAGATGCTCGCGCGGCGCGAAGCGGGTTTCGGCGCGGTGATCAACTCGCGCTGCAGCCTTGCCCAGTTGGGCGAGGTGTTCGCGATGCTCGATCGCGGCGAGGCGCTGAAATGCGCGGTGATTCCCTGAGGCGCCCCAGCCCGCTGGGTGCGCAGAAAACCGCTCGGACCCGAATCTTTGTGGAGATACTATCAGAGTAATAACCAACCATGAGCCAAATCGCCGAAACTGACAGCCACGCCGAATTGCCCGCGGCTGCGCCGCATGACGAGTTTGGCGCGAAGATCGATTACACGATCGATCGCGCGCAGCGATCGCTGATTGCCCTCCAGCATCCCGAGGGCTACTGGCACGGCGCGCTCGAAGCCAACGGCGAAATGAACGCCGAGTTCATCATCTTCAATCACTTCATGGACAACGTCGATATCGAGCTCGAAGCCAAGCTGAAGAAGCATCTGCTCGATACCCAGAACTCCGACGGAAGCTGGAGCCTGTACGCCGGCGGGGAAGGCTACCTGGCAAGCACGATCGAGGCGTACTTCGCGCTCAAGCTGGCCGGAATGCGCGCCGGCGACGAACCGCTGTTGCAGTCGCGGCGCTGGATTCTATCCAAGGGCGGAATCGAGAAGTGCGGCACGCTTGCCCGATTCTACCTGGCCGCGATGGGGCAGGTGCCGTGGGAAGCGACCGCCGCGGTGCCGGTCGAGGCGGGTTTGTTTCCAAACTGGTTCCCGTTCAACATGTATGAGCTGGCTTCGTGGGCGCGCGGAACCGTGTTCGGCCTGATGGTCCTGCAGGCGACGAAGCCGGTGGTGAAAATATCTTTCCAGGAGAGCATCCTCGAGCTCTATATCCAGCCGCCCCATTTCACCTACTTCAAGCAGCCGCCTGCGGCGAAATTTCTGTCGCTGCGCAAAGCCTTCAATGTAACCGACGGTGCGATGCGGTTTTTCAGCCGCCACGCTCCCGCCGGCCTGCGCGCGCGCGCATTGCGCAAGGCCGAAAGCTGGATTCTCGAGCATCAGGAGGCCAACGGCTCGTGGGGCGGAATCGAGCCGTGTTACCTGCTCTCGGCGATGGCGCTTAAGTCGCTGGGCTACAAGAACGATCATCCGGTGTTGCGCAAGGCGCTCGAGGCGAGCCGCGAGCTGATTTGGGACCTGGGCGATACCGCTCTCTACATGCCGTGCGTTTCGCCCAACTGGGACAGCGCCTTGGCAGCCAAAGCGCTGCTCGACTCGGGCACGCCAGGAAACGATCCCGCGCTGCTCAAGTGCGCCGACTGGTTTATTGATCATCAGATTTTCCGCAAAGGAGACTGGTCGATAAAGCGTCCAAACCTCGAACCCGGCGGATGGGCGTTCGAGTTCTTCAATAACTGCTACCCCGATGTGGACGATTCGGCGGTGATCCTCGCGGTGATGGCGGAGGCGGGCGCAAGCGACGCCGGCAAGCGCGAACACGCAATTCGCGCCGGCGCCAACTGGGTCATGGGGATGCAATCGAAGGACGGCGGGTTCGCCGCTTTCGATGTCGACAACGATTCGCATTGGCTCAACTCTCTTCCGCTGGCCGATGTCGAAGCCGTCACCGATCCGTCGTGCGCCGATCTGACCGGACGCGTGCTCGAGATGATGGGCGCCGTCGGCTACAAGCCCGACCATCCTGTGGCCCGCCGCGCGATCGAGTGGCTCAAGAAAAACCAGTCGGCGGACGGCGCATGGTGGGGCCGCTGGGGCGTCGCCTATATCTACGGAACGTTCTCGGCGCTCTCCGGCCTGCAGGCGATCGGCTACGACATGAACCAGGCGTGGATTCGCCGCGCGGTCGATTGGCTGAAGTCCAGGCAGAACGCCGACGGCGGATGGGGCGAAAGTCCGCTCGCCGACAAGGATCCCGCATGGCGCGGACGCGGCGCCAGTTGCGCCTCGCAGACCGCGTGGGCGATGATCGGCCTCGTGGCGGGCGAAGCCGCGATCTCCGAATCGGCGATGCGCGGCGCGCAGTGGCTCACAGAGCGGCAGAACGACGCCGGCGGATGGGATGAGAGCGAGTCCACCGGCAACGGCTTTCCGAATCATTTTTATCTTCGCTACTTCATGTACGCACATTACTTTCCGCTGATGGCGCTGGGACGTCTGCGCAAGCGCCTGGCCGCGGCTGCAGCGCACTAAAACGGGCGATGAGCATGAAGGCGATTTCAATCCTTGGATCAACCGGATCGGTCGGCGTCACCACGCTCGACGTGGTCGGGCGCAACCCTGATCGGTTCCGCGTGGTCGCGATGGCGGCGGGGCGCAACCTCGATCTGTTCGCCGATCAGATAAAGCGCTTTGGTCCCGAACTGGTATCGGTCGCGAGCGCCGAACTTGCACGCGACCTGCGCGCCCGCGTGGGCGCGGCGAAGCTCGAGATCATGCACGGGCTTGAGGGCGCCGTGGCCGTGGCGACGCATCGCGATTCGAAACTCGTGATGTCGGCGTTGGTCGGCGCGCTCGGGCTTCGTCCTACTCTCGCCGCGATCAAGGCCGGCAAGGATATCGCGTTCGCCAACAAGGAAGTGCTGGTGATCGCCGGCGAGCTGGTGACGCGCGCCGTGCGCGAAGCGGGAGTGCGCCTGCTGCCGGTTGATAGCGAGCACAACGCGATCTTCCAGTGCCTGGAGGGGCGCGGACGCGAGTCGCTCAAGCGGATCATCCTGACCGCGTCGGGCGGCCCGTTCCGCGAGCTTGCGGCCGATCATTTCGCCGCGATCACGATCGAACAGGCGCTAAATCATCCGACTTGGCGCATGGGCAGCAAGATCACGATCGATTCCGCGACCCTGATGAACAAGGGCCTCGAAGTGATCGAGGCCAGGTGGCTGTTCGATGTGGCGCGCGAGCAGGTCTCGGTCGTGATTCATCCGCAGAGCGTAATTCATTCGATGGTCGAGATGATTGACGGCTCCGTGATCGCAGAGATGGCGGTGCCCGACATGGCGATTCCGGTTGCGTACGCGCTTGCCTATCCGGAACGCCTGGCGCTGCCGCATCTGAAGACGCTCTCGCTGGTCGAGTGCTCGCGTCTGACTTTCGAAGAACCCGATCTCGTCCGCTTCCCGTGCCTGCGCCTGGCTTTCGACGCGCTGTCGGCCGGGGCGACGATGCCGGCGTGCCTGAACGCCGCCAACGAGGAGCTGGTGGCGGGATTTCTTGCGGGGCGGGTGCGCTTCATCGATATTCCGCGGGAGATCGAAGCGATCATGGCGCGCCATTCCAATTCCAGCTCGCCGGCGCGCACGCTGGAAGATCTGCTCGAAACCGATTCGTGGGCGCGCGCGCAGGCGCGTGAGTTTATCGACCGGCGCACCGCCGCTTGATGGATGAAGGATCGACGCCGATGGATGCATTCCGGGGAAGCGCGGGCGAGGCGCGCAGCGCGATGAACTCCGGTGGCGCTCTGGGTATCGCGGCGGCTGCGCCGGAATGCTCGCTCGAGGAGGCGTACGCGTTTTGCGCAAAGCTCGCCAAATCTCACTACGAAAATTTCACGGTCGCGTCGTGGCTGATGCCGCGCACGATGCGCAAGCATATGCACGCAATCTATGCGTACGCGCGGATCGCGGATGACTTCGCCGACGAAGAGCACGACCTTGCCAAGCTCGACGGATGGGAGCGCGAACTCGATCTCGCATATGCCGGCACGCCGAGGCATCCTGTGTTCGTCGCGCTGGCCGACACTGCCGCCAAGTTCTCCATTCCCAAAGCGCCGTTCGCCGATCTGCTCGTCGCGTTCCGCTCCGACGTGAACTTCAAGGGCTTCGAGACATTTGCCGACCTGCTCGGCTATTGCCGCTACTCGGCCAACCCCGTGGGGCGTCTAGTGCTCTACCTCTTCGGCTACGCCGATGCGGAAAGTCAGCGGCTGTCGGACCTGGTGTGCAGCGGCCTGCAGCTTGCGAATTTCTGGCAGGATGTGTCGGTCGATCTCGAAAAAGGGCGGATCTATTTTCCGCGCCGCGATCTGGCAGCGAACGAACTCACGGAACAGGATCTGCGCCACGGCGTTGCCACCAAGCGCTTCGTCGATCTGATGAAGCACGAAGTTGAGATCGCGCGCGCGATGCTGGGCGAGGGTGGCGCGGGTCTCGCGCGGATTGTTGATCGGCGCCTGCGCCGCGACATCCTGATGTTCGCGGGCGGCGGGTTTGCGATTCTGCGCGCGATCGAAAGCGCGGGTTACGACGTGTTGCGGGCGCGGCCGAGGCTCAGAAAGTTCGACTACTTGAAGCTCGGAGTGAATGCGTTACGGGGGCGGCTGGATGGAATCTAATCACGCGATACCTGCGCTCGACGTCCGCTCGGAGGCGTCGCTTGCGTCGGATTACGAGCGCTGCGCTGAGATTACCCGGCGCTCGAGCTCGAATTTCTACTACGCGTTCATGCTGCTGCCGATCGAGCGGCGGCGTGCGCTGCACGCGGTCTACGCGTTCTGCCGCTTCGTCGATGATATCGCTGACGACGAATCGACCCGCGAGCCCGCGGTGCTCTTGCAGCGCTGGCGCGAGGAACTGGACCGGGTGTACGCGGGAGTCCCGACCCGCGCGATTTCTCGCGCGCTCACCGACGCGATCGGCCGCTTTTCAATTCCGCGCGCGTACTTCGACGATTTCATTGCGGGCATGGAGATGGATCTGTCGCGCAAACGCTACGCTACGTTTGCGGAGCTCAGGCTCTACTGCTACCGCGCGGCGTCGGTCGTCGGACTCATGTGTATCGAGGTATTCGGATACAGCAATCCGGCTGCGAAAATTTATGCCGAAAACCTGGGGATCGCGTTCCAGCTCACCAATATCCTGCGCGACGTCAAAGAAGACGCGGGCCGCGGCCGGATCTATCTGCCGCTCGAAGACCTCGAGCGTTTTGGCGTCACCGAGGACGAAATTCTGCGCGGAGTTTACAATGACGCTTTCGTCCGCCTGATGGAGTTCGAAGCGATTCGCGCGCGCGAATACTACGAGGCCGCCGAGCGCGCTCTGCCCGACGAAGATCGCTCGACGCTTCTCACCGCGGAGGCGATGCGGCTCATCTACGGCTCGCTCTTGCGCTTGATCGTCAACTCGAACTATCGCGTGCTCGACCGGCGGCTCAGCCTGTCGGCTCCGCGCAAGCTCTACCTGGTCGGACGCGCGTGGGCGAGTTCGCGTCTGGGAGCGCTGCGCGGCTAGAATCGCACGGTAGATGATCGAAGCCAAAGATGTGGTCGTGATCGGCGCCGGATTCGCCGGACTTAGCGCCGGTGTAGCGCTCGCCGAGCGCGGCTTTCGCGTCGCGGTGCTCGAGCGCAAGCCCGCATTGGGCGGACGCGCCTACTCGTTCGAGGATCCCGACACCGGCGACTTCGTCGATAACGGACAGCACGTCCTGATGGGCTGCTACACCGAGGCGCTCGACTTCCTGCGCAAGATCGGCTCGGGGGGCAAGCTCGTGTTCCAGCGCGACCTCGAAATCGAGATGCTGGCCGCCCCTGGACGCAGCGCGACGCTGCGCACCGCGCGGCTTCCCGGTCCATTGCACATGAGCGCCGCGCTGATGCGCTATGGGCATCTGAGCCTGCGCGAACGGCTCGCCGTGGTACGCGGAGGGCTCAAGATGCTCGCGATGCGCCGGCGCGAGCATCCCGCGCTCGAGAAGATGACTGTTGCCGATCTGATGACGACGCTCGGCCAGAGCGAAAATGCGCGCCGCGCGTTCTGGTATCCGCTTTCGGTCGCAACCCTCAACGACGAACCCGAGGTATCTTCGGCGGCTCTCCTCGCCGAGGTTTTGAAGCGCGCGTTTTTTTCCCGGCGCAGCGATTCGGCGTTCGTCTATTCGCGCGTCGGCCTCTCCGACCTTTACTGCACCGGCGCGCGCGAGTTTATCGAGCGCGCGGGCGGAGTGGTCGCGGCGCATTCGATCGTAGAGGGAATTGAAACCGGCGAGGACGGGTTGGCCGTGCGCGTGCGCCTGCGCGACGGGCGCCGGCTCGGCGCGGCGAATTTCATTTCTGCCGCTGCGCCGAACAACCTGCTCCGAATGCTGCCCGAGGGCGCGGTCGCCGATCCATTCTTTGCGCGCTTGGCCGAGCTTGGAACCTCGCCGATTATCTGCGTGCACGTTTGGCTCGATCGCGAGGTCACGCGTTCGGCTTTCGTAGGATTTATCGGCACGGCCACCCAGTGGCTGTTCAACAAGCGCAGAATTTTCGAACGCCACGGCGAGCGCCATCCAGGCTATCTGAGCTTCGTGATCAGCGGCGCGCGCAAGCTCGTCGATCAGCCGAACGAGGAAATCCTCGACCTGGTGATGAACGATCTGGGCGCGATGATTCCTGCTGCGCGCGGCGCCAAAGTCCTGAAAGCGATCGTGCTCAAGGAGAAGCAGGCCACGATGGCGCCGGAGCCGCGCTCGTATCAATTGCGTCCCACGGCGGCGACTCCGATCGCGAATCTGTTCCTGGCCGGCGACTGGGTGCAGACCGGCCTTCCCGCGACTATCGAAAGCGCGGTGATCTCCGGACGCGCGGCCGCCGCGGCGGTGGTCGCCCGGGCCGAGGCCGCCGCGGGTAATTCATAATGGCGCAGCGGCTCGCCCTGGTG
>JBAPSR010000408.1:0-1653 GCA_049281755.1 Binataceae bacterium (SeqCode) | reverse complement strand
GCGCTTGGCGGCAGAAGCCGTTTCATCGTCGAGTCGAAGTGGACCTCGGCGGCGTCGAATTTTCCGTCGCGCAACGCCTCGAGCAGCTCGGTGACGCGTTCGTCCGCAGTTCTGGAAGCATGCGGCGAGCCCACGGCCGCCACAAAAAACATACCAGCGATGTTGCCGTCGGCGTTGATCGAGACTTGTGCAGCGAGTCCGCTCGGATGCTCAAAATTCAGATTCGCCGTCCGAACGTCCATCCCGTTAACCGAGGTTCGGCCGGTAATCTCAAAGGATTCGAGCTTTCCGTAAGTATCCGTAACTTGCTGCCAAGCTCTGATCACTTGTGGAAAACCGGCCCGCACCTGCGCGCTGCAATGACGCTGCGCCGCGGAATAGTCGTTAGCCTCGAGTGCGGTCAGAATCTCTGTAGTGCGCTGATCGGCGAGATCTGCCATCGCAATTCCTCGCAGTACGACAACCGCCGTCAGCACCAGCGCCGTAACCGCAATGAAACCGCGCGCCGGAATCTTCATGCGTCCCCCGTCAGACTTCGATCAGCTCGCGCCGGCGCCGGAGCTTCAATTCGAGCCGAGGCGGACCAGGGCGTTGCGTGCTTCCTCTTCGGCGGATGACTGGGCGGGGTCGGTGCTGTGCGCGGCGTTCCTGAAATGATCGATCGCGGCGCTGCGATTGCCTGCGGCTTCGTACGCATGCGCGAGGTTAAGTTCGGCGCGAGGATTGTTGGGGCAGGCCGTGAGCGCGTCCTGGTAGTAGCCGATCGCGTGGGTGAAATCGCCCGACGCGAGCTTGTCGCCGCCGTGGCGGGTCGCCTCGGCCATCACGGAACTGTCGCATCCGCCGGCGGAGGCGATTCGGGTCGAGGATGAAGCAGGAGCGGACGGCGCGCCGCCGCCGTAACTCTGCTGCTGCGCCAGCATCTTCTGAATCTCCAACTGATTCTGCTCGATCTGCGCCTGCTGCTGCTGGACCGCCTGCGCGTTGGCTTGTAGCGCGGCCTGTTCGCACGCGGGAAGCATCGAGGCGAGTCCGAGGGCGGTTGCGGTGATGAGGACCAGATGGATGGGGTTGCGCGCAATCATATGCGCTTCAAAATGGGCGAAGCGGGCGGCCAATGTCAATCGAGACGTTATGCGGAAAAGGCGGGCGGCTCGATGCGCTCGGACGCGAATTCTGCTACTTTCGCTCGCGGAAAAGAGAGGGTTCGACTGAAATGGGAAACAAAAAACTGGCGATAGCAGTCGCCGTCACGGGGTTGTTCATGGCCGCGAGTTTTATCCGCGCTATCGGCGCGACAAGAAGTAAGGTTCCTCCTGTCAGCGCGGCAGTCTCGCTGCAGCGCCTGCTCGACGGAAATCGTCGCTTCTCTACCGGCAAGATGGAGCATCCGCGGCAGACCACCGCGCGCCGCGACGAGGTCGCCCAAGGGCAGTATCCGTTCGCCGCAGTGCTGGCGTGCTCGGACTCGCGCACCGCGCCCGAGATAGTTTTTGATCAGGGGCTGGGCGACCTGTTCGTGGTGCGGGTGGCGGGCAACGTGGCCGATCATCTGGTGATCGAGAGCCTTGATTACGCGGTCACTCATCTGAACGCGAGGCTGGTGGTCGTGATGGGGCATACGCATTGCGGCGCGATCAAGGCGGCGGTCGA
>JBAPSR010000407.1:0-1664 GCA_049281755.1 Binataceae bacterium (SeqCode) | reverse complement strand
GAGCCGTCACCAGCTCTGCCATAGACGAGGATCGCTTCAATGGAGAGGTTCGTACTCATTGTTGCTATAGTCGCATCTGTGGTGATTCATCCGCCTTCGGTTTGGCCACAGGAAACCAAACTTGATGAACTGCAGGCGGTGTCGTTACCACAGTTCGCGATCGCTCAAGACGAACGCGTGGTCAAGTTCGAATGCGTCATAACCGGGGGCGCGATCGAAAGCATGAAGGTACCGTTCTGGTATCTGACGATAGACAATGGTTCGGGCCAGACCGCCAAAGTCACGGCAAACATTACGGTGGGAGCCGGAGCATTGACGCAAGAAGACCTGGGCTTCTTTCATGATTTTATCACGATCTCGAAACCACCTAAGACGTCGCCATACGCACCGCCTTTTGATATGACAGTCTCGATTTGGATCTCCACTGATCGCGCTATGACGACGTTCAGGCGCCTGAAGTTCTCCAGGAAAGATCTCGTGATGATTTCGAAGCTCCCTTCCGACCCACGCTGAATCAGGAGAACCGGTTGAAGATGCATCAAAGATTGATTCGAGTGCTATGCCACTCGATGATGATCGCTCTGATCGCTTGGTATCTAATATTTCCCCCGCAACTCCATGATAACCATACGGTATATATTGGACCCAACGTCGCAGCGTCGCTGTCCACATGGCAAGCGATGCGTGGCGACAAGGACGATGCGTCTGGAGCCTTCTCGACCAAGCTAGAATGCGAGGACTATCGCGCACAAATGGTTCGCGACGCGAAGATGGCGCTGCTTGACGCTCCGCCGAACGTTGCGCAGATGCCCTCGGAGACCCGCACAATAAAATGGACCTTCGCACTCGGCGCACTGAAATCGATCTGCATTGCGAGCGATGATTCCCGTTTCAAGCTAAATTAGCGAGTGCCGCTCCAGAATTCCGGGCGCTTCGTAAAGGCCGCGATCTAGAGCGAAAAGCCACGGAAAGGACGAGGTTTCTCGTGGCACAGGCTTTAGCCGGTGCCATTAGGCCACGCACGGGAATGATGACCGCCCAAGCATCCCCGCTCTGAACAACTGACTTTCGTCCCGCGCGCGCTCGCGGATATCTGCGCGTGGGCGCAAGAATCACCGAGCTAAAGCGGCGTCACTTAAGAGGGCTGCTGCGTCGTTGGCTGTTCATTCAGAAATGAGCGTCGTGCTTCGCGGGAAGGGTTCAGGGTTAGGTCGGTTTCTTTGCCGATGCGGCGGCGGGCGCTTCACAACGCGGAGGCCTGCTATAATCCCCGCTACTACGATGCGGTTTATCGACGAAGCGCGAGTGTTCGTGCACGCGGGCAAAGGCGGCAACGGCGCGATCGCGTTCCTGCGCGAGAAATATCGCCCGTTCGGCGGCCCCTCGGGCGGCGACGGCGGACGCGGCGGCAGCGTTATCTTCGAAGTCGATGAAGGCCTCTCGACCCTGCTCGATTTCAAATACCAGCCGCGCCTGGTCGCGCGCGACGGCGAATCGGGCCGCGGCAAGCAGCAGTACGGCAAAGCCGGCGCGGACCTGATCGTAAAAGTGCCGCCGGGCACGGTCGCGTTCGACGACGACAGCGGCGAAACCATCGCGGACCTGGTGATGCCGGGGTCGCGCGCGACGATCGCGCAGGCGGGAGAAGGCGGACGCGGCAATAT
>JBAPSR010000406.1:0-3316 GCA_049281755.1 Binataceae bacterium (SeqCode) | reverse complement strand
GCTATGGAGCGCGCAGGTGCGCTACCTCGGCGTCGGCGCGATGCTGACCGGCGGAGTCGTCACGCTCTGGCGGCTGCGCACGCGTATCGGCGCGGCCCTTGCGGACAGTATCAAGGTGTTGCGCTCGCGCGAGGTGATCGTCCGCTCGCGCGAGGATACCGATCTGTCTCCGCGTGCAATTCTTGCCGCGGTCGCGCTGGTCGTCCCGGTAATTTTCGCGCTGTGCCTGATGCTCTCGGGGAGCGTGTGGCTTAGCCTCTCGCTCGCGATGGTTCTGACGCTGGTCGGATTCTTTGCGACCGCCGTCGCCGGCTACCTGACCGGAATCGTCGGCGCGTCGAACAATCCGGTCTCCGGCGTGACCGTGATCGTGCTGCTCGGTATCGCTCTCTATCTGCGCGCGGTAGGAGTCGAGGGCGCAAGCGTCGGTCCGCGCCTTGCGATCCTGGCGGGCGCAGTGGTTTGCACCGCGGCCGCGATGGCGGGTGATTCGCTGCACGATCTGGCGACGGGCTATCACGTCGGCGCGACTCCTCGCGCGCTCGAAATCGGCGTACTGATCGGCGCGCTCGCCGCGTCGGTCGTGATGGCGCCGATTCTGAATTTGCTCATCGCGGGATACGGAATCGCCGGCACCGCCACCGCCAAAGCCGGCGCTCTCGCGGCGCCGCAAGCCTTCCTGATGGCGAAAGTTGCGCAGGGCGTCTTCACCGGCGGACTGCCGTGGGGAACGATCGCGGCGGGCGCTGGACTGGCCGCGATTCTCGCCGCGAGCGACGCTGTGCTGGCGGCGGCGGGTTCCACATGGCGCACGCCGATCATGCCAGTGGCGATAGGACTTTACCTTCCGTTCGGATTGAGCGTCGCGATCTTGATCGGCGCGCTGATCCGCGCGCGCTTCGGCCATCAAGAGGGCGAGCTAGGCGGCACCGGCCTGCTCTTCGCCGCCGGACTGGTCGCGGGCGAGGCGCTGATGGGCGTAGCAACCGGTGCGATGGTGACCTCGGGCATCCACCTGCCGCTGTTATGATCATATTCCGCCGCCGCATTGACGAGCTGTCATCGCACAACAACAATAGGCGGAATCGATCGAGGGCCCGCGCCGAAATTTCACAGATGGAGTTGAGATGAACCGCCTGAAAGGACACGCAGCAGTATTGCTGCTGGGACCGATCGTGATGGCACTCGCCGGATGCGCCAGCAACGCCGGATGGAACTACCAGCCCAACGCGCCGCAGCTAACCGCGACGCACGTGCCGCTTACCGTCGCCGTCGAGCATTTCAAGGATCAAAGAGGCAGCGAGAATTCGACCTATATGTGGCTGTGTATCATCCCGCTGGTGCCGTATTGCACTGCGACCTACGAGCGGCCGGATACCGCGAACCGGTTCCTGACCGCGGGAGCGTACAACTTCCGGCCCGACGCCGACCTCGCCAACGCCGCCGCGCTCGAGCTCAAACAGGACGATATTTTTCATGACGTGTTCGTCACCCAGCGCACGCTGGATCCGGGAGCCCAGCTGATTTTGGGCGGCACCATCATCAACACCAACTGGGACGGTACCGGGTACGCATACCTGCTGGGACCGTACGCCGCGCTGGTGTGGGTGCTGGGTGGTCCGATCGGAACGGCAGAAAATACTCTCACTGTCCGCCTGGAGCTCCTTCAGCAGTCCAACGGGGCGGTCCTGTGGACGAACGAGATCAGCCAAAGTTATTCGATGACCGAAGGCATCTACTATAATTACAGCATGGACTTCGGTTATCCGCAGATGTTTCGCGAAGGGATGAGACAGGCGATCGCGTCGCTCGAGCAGTATGTCGCCAGCCAGCCGCAAAGCTTCTGGCAGGCGATGATGCCGACCGCGTCAGGCGCGGGTCTGTCGAGGTGAAGCGTAGAGTGATCACACATCGAATCATCGCCGCCGCGATTTTCACCTGCGCCTTATCGATCTGCGCCGTCGCGCAGAGCGCGCGCGCCGCTGACTCCTCGGCGCCATCAGAGACGCAGGTCGGTTTCTTTACACCGGCGGTTCCGAAAGGAACGCCGCGCGATGGATCGTGCTGGACCGAGTCGATCGCGGTGACGCGGCCCGGCGCCTGGCGATGCATGATCGGCAACGAGATCCACGATCCATGCTTTCAAGTTCCTCCGCTGCGAGGCGAAGTCGTATGCGACGCGGATCCCTCGACCAAGCAAGCTGGGTTCGTTCTCAAGCTGACCAAGCCGTTGCCTGAAACCACGCCGCCATCTCAAAGTCCCGAGCCGTGGACGATGCTGCTGGCGGACGGATCGATTTGCCAGCCGTTTACCGGAACCATGCCGATGGTCGGCGGCGACGGCGCGCGATGGTTCTGCTACGACCCGTCGGCGCCGATGGACAGTCCCGCGCGTAGCCGCGGCCTGGTGACGAGATTTCATCCAGCCAAGGTCTGGACAGTCGATCGCTACGCAGAGTCAGACGCCGGACCGCCAGGAGCACCCGGCAATCGCCGCGTGCAAGCCCAAAGCGTTAACGTCGTTCAAGTCTGGGAATAACCGCGAATTCTCGCCCGCGGGAGGTTGCGCTACTTCCCGATTTTTTTCATCTGGCGCGGCGTTAGCATCCATCGCAGTTGAGCGCTGCCGCGCTCGGAGGCTGCCGGAACTTCGAGCGCGATGAGGCCGCCCTTCTTGAGGCTAATGCTCGCGCCCTTGGGCGTGGACGTTAGCAGCGTCGACGCGATACCCGTCAGTTGCGGTTCGTGTCCGACGATCATCACGTGGCGATGCTTCGCGAACGGACGCAGTGCCGCGATCGCTTCTTGTGGGGCGACGCCGGTCGCTAACGCGGGAACCACTTGCGGCGGCGGATCGTTCGCGTAAACCCCAGCGACGATCTCCGCGGTTTCCGTGGCGCGCGCGAGCGGACTGGTCAGAATTACGTCGAACTTGAGCTTCAGCGCGCGCATTCCATCCGCGCTATCGCGAAGTTTCTCGCGTCCGCGCGCCGTCAGCTTGCGTGCGCCGTCGTCGCCGCCAGGGGGTGCGTCTTCCGCGATCCCATGTCTTAGGATGTACAAAATCATTTTTCGTTATTCCGTCGTTTCGAGGTTTGCCTTCGCGTGATGCGACGAATGGCCATGGCGCCGCGTCTCTTCGATAGCGTCCTTCATAGTCTCGCCGCGCTCGAATTTGTGCCATGCCTTGACGCATCGGCGCGCGAGCTTGCGCTCGCGGCGCCTGAGCGACTCCGCCATCGCACCGGCCGCGAGCACCGCTTCGGCCGGCGCGCCCTCGGCGCTCGCATACGCGATCAGCCATGCGATCGCGATG
>JBAPSR010000405.1:0-7904 GCA_049281755.1 Binataceae bacterium (SeqCode) | reverse complement strand
GCCGCGATGAACGGCTGTGGCGCCCGGCGCATCGCGACCACCAGATCGCTCATGCGCCGCTGCGACTCGACCGTGTCGGTGGTCGAGGTGCCGAGCCCGGTTCCGCCGCGGTTCTGCTCCTTCAGGTCCAATCCGGCGCAGAACGCACGTCCAGCTCCGCGCATCACCACTACGCGGGTCTTGGTGTCGCCCGGGAGCCGTCGCAGGAAGTCTTCGATCTCGGTGACCATCTGGCTGCTGAGCGCGTTGAGGTTGTGCGGACGATTGAATGTCAGCCAGCAAACCGCTCCGTCATTTCTGGTCTCTATCGCTTCATAAGCCATTTAATTGTTCTCCCGCATGTATTCTGATTGCGACGCACTACGGCGTTTGTCCTGATGTTCTCTGCCGCCGCCGCGCAGAGCCGGCCCGTTCGCGCGCTATTTTCCGATAGCGCCGTTTTTAATGCCCCTTATTGTCCCTTGACATAACTCTGACCGGACCGGAACCTTTGCCCCATCCTCGATTCGCGGCGGCGCTTGCGCAATATCGCTTGCGAGGTCAGCACGAGGAAAGGAGACGCGATGGCTGGAGACAGTGACATACTGACAATCGCCGAGTTGTCGCGGCATTTGCGGGTTCATCCGACCACCATTTATCGCCTGCTCCGGCAGGGACGTATTCCCGGATTTCGGGTTGGCAGCGCGTGGCGGTTCAACAAGACCGCCATCGAAAAATGGGAACACACGCAGGGACCCATAACTGACTTAGACATTCCTCAGCGCGGACGCCGTTCGCGCGGCCCAAAAGTCGCGCGTGGCAGAAAGTAGAGCGCAGAGCCGACACGCTCTGCAAGCGCGGATTTCCGCGCCGCGGAGTTCTGCGTAATCGATCGCACTCGCTAGCTTGATTCCTTGCTCTTCATTCGCGCCCGGACTACACAAAAATTAGCTGCTGGATTGTAATTCCGGGCGCGAGTGAACTGCGCATGCGCAGCGTGCGTGTCCGCGCTTTCCCCGGCTCGAGCCGAGCCCATTCAAGAAGCCGTGACCGGCTCACTCTCGGCGCCGTTTGACAACCGCGCGCCTAACCTAATAGCTAACCTTCAAACGAAGCTTTAGCGGAGTGATACGCGGCGATGCCGACCAAGTACACCGAAGTTAAGGGCCACGCGACTTACTATTTCTATCACGGCGCAACTTGCCTGCCCGATGTGGCGCCCGATCTGAGCCGCGGACGGGCGATTGTTTTGATCCACGGCGCCGGCTCCAACGCGCATTCGTGGCATCGCCAGATCGATCTACTTGGCAAAAGCCACAGCCCGGTCGCGCTCGATCTGCCCGGCCACGGCCGCTCGGCCGGAGTCGAAGGCCTGGTGGCGGTGCAGGACTACGCGGATTTCGTCGCCGCATTCATGGACGCGCTGAAGTTGCGCTCGGCGGTAATTATGGGTCATTCGATGGGCGGCGCGGTTGCGATGGAGATGGCGATCCGCCATCCGGCGCGCGTGCAGGCTCTGGTCCTGGTCGCCACGGCGGCGAAGTTCAATCTCCCGCCGGATCTGGTCGAGGGGCTGCGCGCGGTGATGATGGGGCGCGCGCCGCAGGGATTCACGACCGACGGCTACTCGCCCAAGACGATCAAGGAAAACTTCGACGTGATTCGCGAAGGCTGGATGGAGCAGATTCGGACGGACCCGCGCGTGCGCTACACCGACGTTGCCGCGTGCATGAAGGTCGATCTGCGCGACGCGATCGCGAAGATCGACCAGCCCACGCTGATCGTCGCAGGCGCCGACGATCTCGGCACTCCGCCGGCTGACGCGGAGATTATTCGCAGCAAAATCCGCGGCGCAAAGCTCGTGACGATTCCCGATTCGGGCCACGTGATCGTGCATGAGCGCCCCGCCGAGCTGCAGGCCGCCGTCGATTCGTTTCTCGCCGAGTTGAAGTAAGCGCTCTCAAGTAAGGATCTCTGCCATGAGTCTTTTCCGAAAAACCGCAGTCGCCGGAGTGTTCGAGCATCCGACCCGCTTCGCTCCGGACAAGTCGATGTTCCAAATCATGGCCGAGAGCGTGCGCGGCGCGCTCGACGACGCCGGGCTAACGATCAAAGACGTTGACGGCCTTGCGACTACCGGCATGGGGATGGGTGGGATGGGAATAATCGGGTTTTCCGATTACCTGAATCTGACGCCCAACTACGTCGATTCGACCGCGATCGGCGGATCGTCGTTCGTTGCGCACACCGCGCACGCCGCCGCCGCGATCGCCGCCGGACTGTGCGAAGTATGCGTGGTGGTGTACGGCTCGACGGCGGCCTCGTCGCGCTTTGCGATCGGCACCGGAGGCGCAGGCGGCTCGGGCGACCCGCCCGATCAGTACGACGCTCCTTTCGGTGTCACGACGGTCGGCGCGTACGCGATGATCGCGCAGCGCCACATGCACGATTACGGCACCACCTCCGAACAGCTCGCCGAAATCGCGGTGACGATGCGGCTGCATGCGTCGATGAATCCGGTGGCGAAATATCGCGACCCGATCACGGTGGCCGACGTGCTCGCCTCGCGCGTGATCTCGTCGCCGCTGCATCTGCTCGATTGCTGCATCATCTCCGACGGCGGCGGCGCGCTGGTGATCACCTCGGCCGAGCGCGCGAAGAGTCTCAAGAAGAAGCCGGTCTATATTCTCGGCGTCGGCGAGGCGGTGCGTCACGCGGCGCGCGGCCATCGCGATTATCTCGATATCGCGGCGGCGCAATCGGGCAAGCTCGCGTTCGAGCGCTCCGGCGTAGCGCACAAAGATATCGACATGGCGATGATCTACGACTCGTTCACGATCACCGTGCTCTCGACGCTCGAGAACCTGGGCTTCTGCAAGCGCGGCGAGGGCGGGGCGTTCGTGAGCGGCGGGAGGCTGCGCTATGACGGCGCGTTTCCGATCAACACCGACGGCGGCGGCCTGTCATCCAATCATCCAGGGATGCGCGGAATCTTCCTGGTGATCGAGGCCGCCAAACAACTGCGCGGCGAATGCGGTCCGCGCCAGGTCAAGAATTGCAAAACCGCGCTGGTGCACGGCACCGGCGGAGCGCTCGGCACGCGCCACTCTGGCGCGACGCTGATCTTGTCGAATCAATAGGTTACCGCCATGCCTGAGCAGAAAGAAAAGAAATATTCCAAGCCGCTGCCGCATCTCGATGAAGAAAACCGCCCGTGGTGGGAAGCGATGAAGCGCCACGAGCTGTATATCCAGAAGTGCCGCGATTGCGGCGATACCCGTTACTATCCGCGCGCGCTGTGCACGAGTTGTCTGTCCTCGCGCACCGAATGGATTCGCGCCAAAGGCCGCGGCAAAGTCTATACCTTCACCACGACCTACCAGAATGGCGCGCCGGGATTTCGCGAGTCGCTGCCCTACATCATGGCCTACGTCGAGCTCGACGAGGGGCTCAAGATGCTCACCAACCTAGTGGAATGCCGCCCGGAAGAGGTTAAAATAGGGATGCCCGTCGAGGTCGTATACGAGGACGTCACCCCGGAGGTGACCCTCGCGAAGTTTCGCCCGGCGAGGTAAGGAACTTAGCCGCTTGAGCACAACCCTTGATTTGCATTCGCATAGCGATGCGTCCGAAGACAGCCGCGCACCGGTAGAGGCGTACCTCAACTGGATCCGGCTTAGGCGCGCCGAACGTCCGCTGGACGGAATCGTCCTGACCGAGCATCGCCAGTTCAACCGCGAGGCCGACTATCGCGCGCTCGAAGACCAGTTTGGCGTGATGGTCCTGCGCGCGTCGGAAGTCGAGACCAACTACGGCCACGTGCTGGTGTACGGCGTCAACGACGCCATCCTGGCGCGCTTCGATTTCGCCAATATCCGGCTCGACGCGCAGACCCTGGTCGATGAAGTCGCGCGCCTGGGCGGAGTCGCGGTGCCGTGTCATCCGGGGCGTCCGAATATCGGACTCTACGAGCACTACGCAAGGCAGCCTGCGCTGGAAAATCTGGTCGCGGTCGAGGTGCTCAACGGCGGCTCGCGCAAGGGTGAAGACGAGCGCAGCGCGGAGCTGGTCGCGCGTTTCGGTTATCGCGCCGTGGGCGGATCGGACAGCCATCTGGTGAGCCTGATCGGGCTGTGCGCGACGCGTTTTGCGGCCGAGATTCGATCGATCGACGACCTGGTGCGCGAGCTCAAGACCGGCGCTTACGAGCCGGTGGATTTTCGGCCCAGGCGCAAACCGGTTGCGCATGCGGTGGCCGAGGAAACGAGATAATCGCGATGGCTGTGGAATACGATCCCGCGCTGATCAACAAAGTTTTTGAAATCACCGATCCGGTTGCCGTAACGCGCGAGAAAATCGCGAAGTTCTGCACCGCGATCGGCGAGACCAATCCGCTCTACACCGACGACGATGCGGCGAAGCAGGGGCCGTTTGGCGGACTGGTCGCGCCGCCGTCGTTCGCCACGATGTTTCGCAACGGACGGCATTTTTTCGAGAACGTGCCGCGCTTCGGACGGCGCGGCTTCGACGCCGGCAAGGACGTCGAATTTGTCGAGCCGATCCGCCCTGGCGACGCGGTCACGCTCAGCTCGGCGGTCAAGGAAATTTATGAAAAGACCGGACGGACCGGAACGATGGTGTTCGTCGTGATCCGCTCGACCCTCAAAAACCAGAAGGGCGACGTCGTTGCGCACATCGACCATCGCTTCATGAACCGCCCGTAACTCCTGAATCGGCGCATCGCGACCAAGAACCATGAAAAGTTTTGCGAACGTTACTATCGGCGACACGCTCGGACCGTACGAGCATTTCGTGAGCAAGGATCAATGCCGTGCGTTTGCGCGCTCGGGCGGAATCGAAGCGCCACGCTTCATGGATGACGAAGGCGCAAAGAAAGAAGGACTGCCCGGAATGATCCTGCCGGGCAACATGAGCCTGGGCCTGCTCTCGAAATTTGTGACCGACTGGATCGGGGTCGAAGGGGGAGCGCGACTGATCCGGATGAGCACGACCTACCGCGTGCCTGTGCAGCCCGACCACACGTTAACGATCAGCGGATTCGTCACCCACTCGACGCCGGCGGAACGCACCGCGGAAATCGACGTCTGGATAGAGAACGAAGAAGCCGAGCGCCTGGTAACCGGCACCGCCACCGTCCAGTTCGACAAGTAGGGTACGCGCCCGCGGCGCCAGCACGCCACGATGAGTGTGCGCCACGCCTGGACGGGCGCCTCCCGACGCGCCCCTACGAACTCCTATATTTTTTGATTGAATTCGTGGATTTCGAGTGGCGCGCAGTGCCCGCGATTGGTCATCGAATCAACTCGAAAATGATCTTCGTAGGGGCGGCTCGCGAGCCGCCCGTTTCGGCTGTGGCCGCCCCCCAGTCATCCTGAGCGGAGGCCGTCGCGGCCGGAGTCGAAGGATCCCGGGACGACCATCCACAGCATCACGATCTCCTGCTCTGACCTTGGGACGTCGATCACCATCGCGCGCGCCGCACGGCGATCAGCAAGTGCCGGGAGCCTTCGGGTCGGTAGCGATGCGGTGCCTTGACGCCTCGGGATCCTTCGACTCCGGCCGCGACGGCCTCCGCTCAGGATGACACAGGGGCGGCCGCAACGGCTTCTGCTCAGGATGACGTTCCAAGGCCGTTGGTCAAAAAAACACAAACCCTCCGGAAAGGATCTAGCGACTCCGACTCCTGCCGTCCGGACCTTTGTGGACCATGCGCAAAGGTCCAGTTCCTATCGGCCTTGATCGCGCGCGCGTCACTGATCACACTGCTCTTCACAGCGCGCGGAGTTCGGTGGCTATGTCGCGGCGCATTGCGAGGATCGCGGGAACCATCGCGCTCAGCAGGCCGATCGCGGCGGCGATTAGAAAGCTCTCGACCGCGACGATCGGCAGCAGCCGCAGGATTGCCGCTATCGGTCCCAGCACCTTGCCCGCATACGGCACCAACGCCAGCGCGACGTAGGCGAGCGCGCATCCCAGCGCGCCGCCGGCGCATCCGATAAGCGCGCCCTCGCCCAAGAGCATCGTCACGATTACTCGCGATGGGAACCCGAGCGAGCGCATCACCGCAAGCTCGGTCTTGCGTTCGCGCACCGCCATCGCGGCGGTGTTCGCGGCGACCATCCCGATGACGATCACGACGACGAAGGCGAGAATTTTTACCCCGTCGAAGATCAGCCGGAAGCTGCGGAGCTGATTGAGTCCGAGCGTGATCTCGGACTCCGAGGTGGTCTCGAATGCGGAGTTCGCGAAGCGGGAATCGACTTCGCTGATCACCGCGGCAATCGAGTCAGAACTATCCACCTTGATGAAATAGAGAATGACCTGGCCGTGCACCGGTGAGGCCTGGTCAATAAAATCGCGCCGCATGATGAGCGCGCTGCGGGGACCCTTGGGACCAAGCGCGCCCAGGATTTTGACTTGCAGATTGCCCTGGATGCCGCTGAAGGTGATCGTGTCGCCGACTTTCCATCCGTAGCGCTTCATCGTCGCAGCGGATGCGATACATCCGGAGCGCACGCGCTTCAATTGATCGACGACCGCGGCGGAGACGCCCCAATCGGGAAAAATTTCGCGAATCGCATCCGGATCGACTCCCGCGCCCGCGATCAGATCAGTCGCCTTGCCGTAGTTGCCGACCCAGACTTCGTACCCGGTGACCGCCGCGACATGCGGCATCGCCTCGATCGCGGGTTCGTCGGCGGCGGGAAGGCCGTACGAGAACCCGGCCTTGTTGTGGACGATCACGCGCAGGTCGTTGGCCGAATCGTGCAGGATCTGATCGACCACCGCGGGCAGGCTGATGAGCGCGGCAAAGATAAAGATCGAGACGCCGATCGAGAGCACGGTCAAGAGCGTGCGTCGTCGATTGCGCAGCAGGTTGCGGAAGATCAGGGGAAGATACTTCATCGGTTACGTACGATTCGGCAGAGCAGCACGCTATTCAAGAAATAAAAACGATGCGAGGGCATGGTGGTTGGCTTTTGGGACGGTCTGCGGCCAGAAAAGACCAAACACGAAGACACCCAGGAAGAGGTGGTTGGATTGATGAGGGGGTGAGGGAGCCTCTTTCAGTGGCAGCCGGCGGCTCGCCGGCTACGCGAAGCGTCATCGGCGTAGGGAGGCAGCAGAGCAGCACCCTCACCCACGCGTCACGGCGATTGCTAAAAGCAGCAATCGCCGCGCCGCGTCGCCCTCTTCCAGGGGGAGAGGGTTTAAGGCATCGCGCCCTCGTCGGCCGTGTGCCAGTGGCACCTCCCGGAGGAGAGGGTATCCAGAAGGAGGCGCGACGATCGCGGTGGTCTCGCGACTATCGCCTCGCATAGGGGGGCGCGTCACGACGCGCCCCCGAATAGAGTCGTCGGTTATTGGAGCGGTTTTCATAAGGGCGGTGCGCGCGCCGGGCGTCTTTCGGCTCGCGGAAAGAGGTGGAGCGATTTTCTGGCGAACGCTGCGTTGGCGCCATCCTGAGCGTTTGTGTTTTTTCCCAACAGCGTTGGAACGTCATCCTGAGCGGAGGCCGTTGCGGCCGGAGTCGAAGGATCCCGAGGCGTCAAGGCACGGCGTTGCTACTCATCCTGAGGGCTCCCGGCGCTTGCTGATCGCCGGGCCGCGCGGGAGATGGTGATCGACGTCCCGAGATCGGAGCAGGCGATCGTGAGACTGTGCACGGTCGTACCGGGATCCTTCGACTCCGGCCGCAACGGCCTGCGCTCAGGATGACACGGGGGGACGGCAGCAGCGTCCTCCGCTCAGGATGACACAAGGGACGGCCGCAGCGGCCTGCGCTCAGGATGACCGGCCTGTCGATGAACGTCACAGCTCTTGTCTGTCATCCTGAACGGAGGTTGCTGGAGTGAAGGATCTCCGCGAAGCGATTAGTGCGCACAGCCGGGACTGGTTGCACT